>JBGCFA010000234.1:0-20166 GCA_045106675.1 Bacteroidia bacterium | reverse complement strand
TCTAGCTTTTATTCTTTTGTCGGACAGGATGTTACAACTACAAGAAAAAGGGTTATTCCTGCAAATTTTTCAGCAGAAATGGAAATTGTCCTTGACGATTTCCCTAAAGAGGTAACAAAAATATTGAGAATTGTACTCAATGTAACCACTAAAGAAGCTGGCCGCAGTCCTGTCGAATTTAATAATATCATTGTTCAGAGATGAAACTGATTATAATAGGTGCATTTTTGTTTTGCGGACTAATACAGTCTGGATCGCTATTTGGCCAAACATCATTAAAGAAAATGGTAATTGGACGAGAAATCAATATTGAAGGTCAGCCGACTAAAAGATTGAAAAATTTTCGTAAACCAGATCCCAGTCTAAGTATCGAAGGGGAAAGATTTTCTCGTTTGACAATTGGAGTAATTCAACCATCTGATTTTAAGCCAATTGAAAGAATATCTCATTTGGAAGGCAGAAGTCAAAAAGTAAGTCTAAGTATTGAAAAATCTAAATAAGAAGCGACAACTTAAGCGTTTTGGAGTTTGCTGAGAAGATGGGAAATTTACCACTTGTGTGTAGACTCACAAAGTTTTCTTTATTATAGCGCTATCCCTTTTTTTATCATTTAACCCATATGTCTGTCTGGCAAAAACTCTCCGAAGCGACCGATTGGTCTGTTCCTGAAACTTGGCTAAAGATTCGTACCATTGATCTGCATACTGAAGGGGAACCTCTCAGGGTAATATTGAGTGGCTTTCCTCCCTTGAAAGGCACTGATATCCTTTCGCATCGGGCCTATGTTGCCAGACATTGGGATTCTTTACGGAAAGCCCTGATGTGGGAACCGAGGGGGCATGCTGATATGTATGGCTGCATTATCACCCCGCCAGTGAGTGAGGGAGCCGATTTCGGAGCCTTTTTCCTGCATAATGAGGGCTATAGTACTATGTGTGGGCATGCGATTATTGCGCTGGCGACCTTGGTGGTAAAGATGGCTTGGGTGGATTTGAGTTCACCCTTGGTGAACCTTAGGATTGATACTCCGGCTGGTCTTATAGAGGCAAGCGTTCGGCAGCAGGCCGGAAAAATCGAAAAGGTCTCCTTTGTCAACGTGCCTTCTTATGCCTATGCATTGGATTTAGAGGTGGAGGTTCCCGATTTGGGAACGGTTCGTTATGACTTAGCGTTCGGCGGAGCCTACTACGCCTATGTCCAAGCCGAATCGCTCGGATTGTCGCTTGCTGCCGAAAATAATGAAGAGATCATCCGTCTCGGTAAAGCGATCAAGAAGGCTGTCATGGCGAGTAAATCCATCGATCATCCAGATCCTGATGCCGTAGTTTTGGGCTTTTTATACGGGACCATTTTTATTGGCCCTGCTCATGCCGAAGGGAGACATAGCCGTAATGTATGTGTATTTGCCGAAGGGGAAGTTGATCGTTCTCCAACGGGTACAGGCGTGAGTGGACGCTTGGCCTTGCACCATGCTCGCAAAGAGATTAGCCTCAATGAGACCATTGAGATTGAAAGCATTTTAGGGACTACTTTTCAGGGGACGGCACTCTCTGAAACCAACTATTTTGGCTATCCTGCGATTGTGCCGGAGGTCAGTGGCACAGCCTTTATTACGGGTCGGCATGAGTTTTTGCTTGATCCTACGGATACCTTGGCAAACGGCTTCTTATTAAGGTGATTTTTAGTAACTTAATGCTGCCTTCAACCTGCGATAAGCTTTACTTTATGGCCAATTTGGTAACGATCCAATCTTTTTCAGCTCCCGAAGATGCCCTCGAATGGGTGAACCTCCTCAAAGACAATGATATCCCTTATTACTGGGAAGAAGATGTGCCTGGATTTGATCATTCTTTTGCCTTCAACAAAAGTTCGATCATCTACAACTATATGCTGCGCGTGCCGCAAACGCATATCCAAAAAGCCCGCACCGTCTTGACTGAGATTGCAGCCAAAAGAGTCGCCGAATACGATGAAGATCATTACCTCTATGGCTTTGAATTGGAGGAGCTTTATGAAGTGCTTGAGCGTCCAGACGAATGGAGCCCAGAGGATTATATCCTCGCCCAAAAAATACTAGAAGAAAGAGGGCGACCGATGAGTCAAAAGGATATTCAAACCCTCTATGAAGCACGCATTGAAGAGATTCGTAGTCCCCGCAAGATGGATCAAGGCTGGATCACTAGTGCTTATGTTGGGGCTTTTCTAGGGATTTTGGGAGGGGTTTTGGGTTTGGCTGCCATGATGTTGGCTTGGTCCATGCGTTTCAAAAAAACGGATCCTACTGGACAAAAATATTTTGCCTACGATGCCGAGACCCGCAAGCATGGGGAACGGATTTTGATGATTGCCTTTATCTCCACGATAATAGGCGCGATTATGATTTATATTTTTACCTAGATGCCCCACGAATTTTTTATTGCGAGTCTTGCCCAACTCCAAGCCCATCTTGAGCAATACCAATCCTTAGTTAGATGTACCCTTTGCGGCCTCGATTTGGTGAGTGCCGGCATTGATTGGGAGCATATTCCGATGGATCATACTTCCTTTTTGGGCTGTGATTTTCCGTTGGGATTGCAACGGCTGATTCAAACCCGTGGAGCCGTCGTGATGCCGCGACGTGATGATATACCTTACAATCCTTATCGTCATGAACTTTATCGTTGGCAAGAGCTAGCCGCTCCCAATGAAGCTGATGCTGCGCGAACGCTTGATTTAGATATCTATGAGCATTTTTCGGCTCAGCGTTATCGCCCCGAGATACATGAGGCACTTTTTCAACGAATTCACGACCATTCCATCGACCAAGCAATGCATAAATTGGTTGGGACCAAAGCTGATGGTCAAACCGAAAAATCCTGTGTTGGTTTCATGGGAGGACATAGCACCTTACGCAATGATCCCAACTATCGGCTGACTGCTCAAACTGCCTATCTATTAGCTAAAGAAGGCTATTTTATTGTTTCTGGAGGCGGACCGGGCATTATGGAAGCGACCAATTTAGGGGCCTATTTTGCTGCTTATGAGATGGCTGATCTTGAGGAGGCCATCAAGCAACTAAGTCGTGCTCCACATTATACAGATCAGGGCTATTTTGAGATTGCCAAGGAGATTGTCGAGCGTTTCCCTGCGGGAACGCCTAATCTCGCCATACCGACTTGGTTCTACGGCCATGAGCCTAGTAATCTATTCGCGACTCATATCGCCAAATACTTTTCCAATAGTCTGCGTGAAGATAATCTACTCGCCATCTGTTTGCATGGAGTAGTTTTCGCTCCTGGTAGTGCCGGTACTACACAGGAAATCTTTCAAGATGCGGCCCAAAATCATTATGGAACCTATGGCTATTACAGCCCAATGGTCTTTTTGAGCAAAAAACGCTACGAAATTGATACACTCATCTATCCATTACTCAAGCAATTGGCGCATGGTCGAGATTATGCTGATTTCTTGCATTTAACTAATGAGCCAGAAGCGGTAAAAGATTTTATCAAGGCCCATCCTCCTAAGGCCGTTTCTAGTTGATGAAGTTGTCTAAGGGAACTCAAAGGCATAAATAAGTCTTATTTCTCCCCTTTTTGGTAGTCTTGCTGAGTCGATCTTACCTCGAACCGTATGGAGGGGCATTTCGACAGGCTCAATGTCCGGTAAAACTTCCTGTCTTGCTGAGCGATAGCCGAAGCATCGATAGTCGTTTTCTTCTTGCTTCGCAGAACGCTTGTACTTTAGGGGCATTTCGACAGGCTCAATGTCCGGTAAAAAATACAATCCTAAGCCTAGCTTGTCCGTATATAAGATATGACAAATTCGATTTTTCGATTCTCTGGCTTAATGCTAGCTGGGATACTTTGGCTCGCATTCATTCCGGCTGATCAATCCTCAAACTTTGAGGATCAACAATATAGCACCATCACTTGGCAGCAGTTTATGCGCTCTGATGCGGCTCGTCAGACCATCGATCTCCAAAACCCTGATTTAGAACTACTCAATGCGGCAGTATTTTTTGCTAGCAATCAAGCGCGTTCAATGAAACGATTGCCCCAGTTTCGTTTTGATCCCGCTTTGCGGAATATGGCGCGTTATCATGCTCAGCAGATGGCTCGTTATCATTTTGTTGCCCATGACAATCCTCGTTCGCCTCGTTACTCAAGCGTTGAAGACCGTGGCAGACAGTTCAAGGCTCAGGTCAATGCCGAAAACGTCGCTAATACCTTTCTGCATCAATATCGTTCTGGTACTCGATACTACACCAAAAAATCCTCTCAAGGAGATGATCTCTTTTTTGACTCTTCTTCCGAAGAGATTGGCATACATAGCTATCGGAGTTTTGCGCGTAGCATCGTCAAAGGTTGGATAGATTCACCGCCTCATCGCCGCAACTTATTTCACAAGCAACTCAAAACCCTTGGCTGCGCCTGTGAAGTTGGCAAAGACGAAGTCGGTTCAGGCGAAATGCCTATGGCTTATTGTGGGCAAAATTTTGGAATCCAGTAGCTAGCGGTTTGCAAACCGCTGGTACGATTCGCAGCAAAGCAATGGCTAAGAATTCAACAACTCCTCCAAATCCGGTCTTTGATGGCCGCTTCTGCCACCAAAAAAGTCGAAAAAGCGTTTCGCATTGGGGAGATGAAGAGCTCCCTTATGAACGAACTCAGGGACTTGGCCCCTAAAACCCTTCAATAATTGATCTTCTAAATCTTGAATTCCCGCTTTGGTAATCGCATTGGTTTGTATGCTCGGCTCAAATATCCCAAATGATGCTGGGTACCATGTCGAAAGAGCATCTTGCAATGCTTTATGGGCGTCCTCCGAAGCATGCGCTAGTTTGGGAATCATCAATTGGCTATGGGCTAAGCCCGCTTTGGCGTGTGGCAAAAAACTAAGTGCCAGCTGTTGTAAGGCCGCATTATTGGCGTATTGCAGGCTTTCTAGCCTGATCACGTCCGCCTCATCAAATAGATATTGTTTGATCAAGGCATCGGCATAAGCACTAATCGGGATAGCCGTAAATTGACAACTTCGGTAAGTGTTTGGGTTTTCGCGTTCGCGAAGCGACTCTCCCGTAAACTCTTCAATCAGTTGATAAAAGGCACCCGCTTGCTGATAATATCTACGAGTGATGCTGCGAAATACCGAGTGAATTTCTGCGCTGGGAGCTTTGGGGAGCCATTGTTCGAGACTCAATCCCATGATGAGTTTGTCATCGGCTAGCCGAACGCACAAATCTTTGAGTGCTACTCCTAAGGTGGGAGAAATGCTCATTTTCGACCTTTGATGATGATTTTACGCTTTTTAGGCAGCTCCTTGCTAAGGTTTACTGCTCTCCATTTGCTAGGAGGGCTTTGGGCAACAGCAGGGCTATGTTCATCGACAGAGAGGGTTTTCTGCATCTCTGCGAGAACGAATCCATCCTTAGCCAATTGCTCCAATGCATCTGCCAACCAATGATCAGCCTCGCTAGGAGAGAACTGAGCGTTCGGCAAGGCCGCTAAAGCAACAATACGATCTGAAAGTAATATAGGCATGGCTATTTTTTCAAACCCGCCATGACGAAATCTACAATGCCATCACCAATATCTTCGACACCCATGATACCTTCTGGGCGATACCAGCGGTGAATCCAGCTAACGCCAGATAAAAGCATGGAGGTGGTAAATTTGGACGGCACTTTGCGAAAAATTCCTTGTTCGATCCCTTCAGTGATCAAGTTGGCAAAGACCCCTTCATACATACTGATAAATTCCGAATACCATTGATGCCTTTCGGGTACCAGATGCTCCCACTCATGAAAAAAGATGGCCGCGGCCTCTTGATTGTCGAGAATACAAACCGCATGCTCCCTGATCATCGATTCAAGGCGAGACTGGATACTAGCCTCGTTTTGGGCGATAGGTAGGACACGGTCATTGAAAACCTTGGCACATCGCAATGCTATCTCCCAAAGAATCTCATCTTTGGACTCATAGTGACTATAAAGACTAGGAGGTTGTATGTTGAGCAACTTCGCTAAATCACGCATGGTCGAAGCGAGAAAGCCCTTAGCACTGAAAAGTCTAGTGGCAGTCTGTAGGATCTCCTGCTTGCGATCACTCAAGGGCTGTATTTGGGTCAAATCCATAGTTGGAACGAACGTGTGTTAGGCAAATTAGCCCTGTATCGGTCATTTTCCAAACCTCTGTTGATGCTTTCTATCATCTATTACTAATGTAAGTGCCCAGTATTGAGTATAAAGTAGAGAGACGAATAAAATGCTGATAGTCAACAGATCATTGTATTATCTATTTTATACCTAATACTGCCGTACCACTTAGGTTTAATCAATACTTATTAATTTTGCGATATGTCCCAAAGCAACTAAATCGTAATTTTGCTTGGGACAATATGTCAATATGAAAATAGGAACTGATATCGCAGCTGCGGCAAAGGTCTTGAGAGAAGGTGGTTTGGTAGCGATACCAACCGAGACTGTATATGGACTCGCTGCCAATGCATTGGATCCGCAAGCAGTTTTAGGCATTTATGAGGCCAAACAAAGACCGAGCTTCAATCCATTGATCATCCATACCGATAGTCTGGACAAGGTATTGGGCTGGGTTCGTGATCTACCGCCCTTGGCGAACGCTTTGGCGGATGCCTTTTGGCCTGGACCTTTGACTTTATTGCTGGAGCGAAAGGAGACGATACCAGATATCGTTACCGCAGGACTGCCTAGAGTAGGGGTGAGGATCCCTCAAAATCCACTGACACTGGCATTATTGGCAGCGTTAGATTTTCCACTGGCGGCACCTAGCGCCAATCCCTTTGGCTATATCAGCCCTACGACGGCCCAGCATGTCGCCGAGCACTTGGGTGATAAAGTGGATTATATTTTGGATTGTGGCCCTGCTCAAGTAGGAATTGAATCAACGATCATCGGTTTTGAAGCAGAAGAAGCACCTACTTTGTATCGATTAGGAGGGATTGCCGTCGAGGAGGTCGAGGAGATTTGTGGACCATTGCAGCGCCTGACTTTGAGTGAAAACCCACAAACTTCGGGTATGCTCAAGAGTCATTATGCGCCTAGACTGGCTTTGCATCTCGGTGATTTGAAGGAATTAATCGCAGAATTTGGGACAGAAAAAGTAGCGGTTTTATCGTTCCGCGAAGCGGTACCCGGCATCTCACTCCAATATCAGAGGCAACTTTCCCCCAAAGGATCGCTCAGAGAAGCCGCTCAAAATTTATTTGCTAGCTTAAGAGCATTGGATCAATTGCCAGTGCAACACATTCTGGCTGAGGGAGTTCCGGCTCGAGGATTGGGATTGGCAATCAATGATCGCCTGCAAAGAGCCCGATTTGAACACCGCTAAAACCGCTATCTAAAATAAAAGGCTTTACTATTTTGAATAGTAGGCTTTGATATACTAATTTTACCCGCCGACACAAGCGCTACTAATATCCGACTTCATGGATCAAAATTTTCTCTCACATCTAGGTTCATCCACAGCTCAAGCCGCACCTATGTTGGTGTTACTGGCTACGGGCCTTATACTGATGTTGTTAGATGCATTTAAGCAAAGAGCCGCACTCTCCTGGGTTGCGGCCGCAGGTTTATTATTGTCTTCTGTATGGGCATGGATGATCCGGATAGATGGCAGTAGCCTTATTTTCAGTGGTATGATGGAGACGGGTGGTTATGCACCCTTGGTACACGTGTTTTTGTGTATCTCCGGATTGTTGACACTGTTTTTCCTGCAAGACTATCTCCAACGCCAAGACAAGCCGATCGATGATGTGTATGCATTGCTGATTTTTTCGGTGCTAGGGATGATCATGATGGCCAATGCCAATGATTTGATCATGATCTTCATCGGACTTGAGACGATGTCTATGGCGCTGTATATTTTTGCAGCTCTCTACAAAAGAGACCTCAAATCCAATGAGGCTGGTTTGAAATATTTCTTACTGGGTTCGTTTGCTTCGGCTTTCCTATTGTTTGGTATCTCTCTGATCTACGGTATCTCAGGCCATACTGACCTGACTGAGATCGGCTTGAATTTTGACCGCATGATGGAAAACGAACTTGTCTTCTTCACGGGAGTGGGTTTGATCTTGATTGGGTTTTTGTTCAAAGTGGCGGCCTTTCCGTTTCACTCTTGGACACCAGACGTATATGAAGGTACGCCAACGCCTCTTGCAGGCTTTATGGCTACAGGTAGTAAAATGGCAGCATTTGTTGCCTTTGGTGTCATCATCCAAAAAATGGAACTTGCTACTCGTCCTGAAGCAAGTAAAATAGTAACCTTACTCGCCATCTCTGCGCTATTGACGATGATCTATGGCAATATCGTGGCGGCTCGGCAAACTAATATCAAACGGATGTTGGCCTACTCCAGTATCGCGCACTCAGGCTATGTTATGCTTGGGCTTTGTGCGGCGGCTGTCGGCTTTCAAGCGGTTATCTTCTATATGTTTATCTACACCTTGATGAACATTGGTGCCTTTGGTATGGTCGGTATGGTAGAGCGCGAGTACGAAGACACTCACCTCGACAACTGGAAAGGTCTCGGCAAAGTGGCGCCTTATTTCGCTGCGGCTATGGCAGTATTTCTCTTCTCACTCGCGGGTATTCCTCCTTTGGCGGGTTTTATGAGCAAATATCAGATATTTATCACTGCGATAGATGCTGACTTGACTTTCTTGGCTACAGCTGGTATCCTGACTTCGGTGATTGGAGCATATTACTACATCCGCGTGATTGTACTGATGTTTTTCAACGCTGATGATAGCACGCCCGGTTTCAACGTCAATTTTTCGACTCTGCCGGTAGTAGGTATCGTAATATTGGTGGCTTTATTGGTCGTGTTTGGCGTAGCGCCTTCGCTGATCTTTGAGCCAATTAGTGCTGCCTTTGGTGGTCTTCAAGACACCATCAGCGTCCTCCCTTAGATATAACACATTTTGTATAGTAGCTGCTTCTCTTTTGGGGAAGCAGCTTTTTTTTATGCCTCCTCTATTAGGGTGAGCATTTTTTGCGCTAGTCGCGAACGATCAAATCGTTCGTTAGCGAGTCTGCGGGCATTTTGTCCCATACTTACTCGGAGAGCAGGATTATCAGCAAGTTGTTTGATGTTGTCAACTAGGGCTTGGATATCTCCCTGCGGGCTTGAAAGTCCAGCTTGATATTGATCCAGATAGTCTGCTTGCCAGCCTTGATAATTAATGATCAGTGGCAAGCCAGCTGCGAGATAGTCAAAAAATTTGGTGGCACTATTGGCTTCTAAGACAGGATGAGCGGCAAAGCAACTCAGACCAATATCGGCACTAGCCAATGCCTTGAGTGCTTCTTCTTTGCTGACTTTGGGCTGCCAATGAAAATTGGGGAGAAGATGAGCCGCTAAATAGGCTCGGAGCTTAGGAGCGTCATTACCAGAGCCGATGATGATAAATTCAATTTGATCTTGTCCTTCCTGCCACAACTGATGAGCTGCTCTGGCTAATTGGGTGATGTCATTGGCGATACCGATGGTACCCGTATAGATCAGGCGGACTTTATTTTGAGGGATTGATTCTCGGGGGGATACTGGAGCGATATTGGCCCCATTATGGATGACGTGGACTTTGCTAGGATTGACGCCATGGCGCAGGATTTGGGATTGCATTCCTTCGGAGAACGCACAAATCGCTTGGGCAGAAGCGTAGATTTTTCGCGTTCGGCGATATAGCCAGCCCCGCCAAGGACCGGGGGGAATGATCCCCATTTCAATTGGAACATCGGGCCAGACGTCTGCTACTTCAAATATAAAAGGGATCTCTAAATATTGACTGAGTCTACGACCTAAGTCTCCAACTGTCAGAGGGGCCGAGTAAGCGATCAGACGATCAAAACCCTTCCATTGTTCCCTCATGGACCAAAGCGTTCGGTAAAACCGCCAGAAAGCTCCTATACGCTTCCTAAAAGGCCAGAGGTGATCGTAATCAAGTTGAATGAAATGTATATAAACCCCCTGATAGAGATAACTCCCATCTGCTTGGCAACTTTGCCATACTGGATGATCTAAAGGGATAGCTGCGGTAGAACTGACAAAATGTACTTCATGTCCCGCCTGAGTCCATTGTCGAGCAAACTCAAAGCAACGTGGATTGCCCGGGCAATGAGGTAATATGAGTAATTGTTGGAGGTAGAGCAGGCGCATGATTTAGCCCGGACTCACCATGGCTTGGGAGGATTGTGTTTCGCTGGTTTGCCGCTCTTGCTGAAGTCGGTCGCGTTCAGCCATCAGATCCTTCATACGATTGATTTTGACACCTTTGCGGTAGAGGTAGGCAAAGCTAACGAATAAGACAATCGGGTATAGGCCAAAGAGCACTGAATAAAAGTCACTCCATTCGGGGATCAGGCGATAAGCAAATAGGGCTAATGCTCCTGAAACGAGCGAAATAATGCCTAAAGTTATCGGGACAAATGCTTCTGGTATGCCTACATGCACCAATTGATGGGTGAGGTGGTCTTTGCCGCCAACAAAGGGAGAAGTCCCCCTCGCGAGTCGTGCAAAGGTTACGAATGAAGTATCCATGATTGGTACTAAAAAGACCATCAAAGGGATCAGGCTGCGGCGAATGTGTGAGATATTATCAGGAGTGGTAGGGATGTTCCAAAAGTAAATGATACCCACAAAGGCCAATATCATCCCGATAAACATACTGCCGGTATCGCCCATATAGATCTTCGCAGGCTTCCAGTTCCAAAAGAGAAAACCGATAAAGCCGCCTGCAATCACGATAAAGAGGAAGTAAAGCATCGATATGCCTTCTCTTGAGATAGACATTGCCATACCTACCATCAAGATAGTAGTCGCAATCGTAGCGGTAACGGCGTCCATATTGTCGAGCATATTGAGGCTATTCATAATGCCGACTACCCAAAATAGGGTGAGCACAGAGTCCAGCCAAGATAGGTCAGGGCCCCACATGCTGAAAAACTGAATGCTGATATTGAAATAGAGGAGTATCCCCCCACAAAGGAGTTGCCCAAGAAATTTGAGACTAGGATGCGTCCCATAAGCATCGTCGGCAAAGCCAATCATAAAAGCCAAGGTAGCGCTCAGAAAGAGCGCCAAATAGCGATCAGAACTAGCTGTTGCTTCTGGATAGATGAGCATCATAATGACTGCTCCAATCAAGAAGGTAATATAAAAGGAGATACCACCAGTGGTGGGTTTGGCCGTACTGGCCCATCTCACTAGATTTTGCTGTGAAGCACGACTATCAACGCCAAAATTCTTAGAAAATCTTAGAAGTATTTTATTGAGCATGTAGGAAAAGCCCACGGCGCCTAGAAAAAGGAGAACACTCTTCATATCCTATTTTACAGGTTTGCTACGAAGGTAGAAATATCTCGTAAAGGTAAAAATAAGCACAGATTGCCTTGATGTTAGATACAAAACAACTTTGCCTCAAAAATACCTAAAAAAAGGCTCTCAATTGTATTCTGCCTGAATGTAATGGAGATGATTTTTGAGAGATCCGACCATCATAAATTAGACTCATCTCTACATTGCTGAGGACATACCATACTAGGTTGAGTCGCCAAACGGCATTGAGCCCCGGTTGTAAACCTTCTCTTAACTCATATTCAGCGGAAGAGGTGGTACTACCTTCTTGATTTAGGGAAGCTAGTTCGAGTTTTGCAAATAAATTGTTACGGTCTTTGAGATTCCAGCTACTGTCAAAAATCAATTTGTGGGCTTGCAAACGGGTATCTACGACCTCATCTAAATTTGTGTTTTGGCGGAATTGATATTGATAACCAGCACTCAGCCTCAATTTTGTTCCAAATTGAAAATTGACTTGTGGATTGGTCTCCCAAAACTGAATGTTATAATTACGTTGGGGAAAACCCGATGAAAAAAGCTGGCGTGTGCCCAATCTACTATCGATTTCTATAGAGCGACTTTCATTCAGATTGAGGCGTTGTGCGGCGCGCCAGAAAGTCAAACCCCGAAACTCATCTCCAGTATTGAGAAATAACTTGGATTGATTTCGAAACCAACTGAATCTTAAATCACCGGTAGGATTTTTTTGGAAAAAGTTTATATCCTGCTGCAAAGTCATATTGGCATTGAGCAAACTCGTATCCGCAAAGGGATCTATTAGCTTGAGAAAATAGCTCTGAAAGTCTGTGTTCCGACTTTTATGCTGGATCGCTTTGACAGTCGTTACTGCATTTAGGTTGCGGAGAATTTTCAATGGCACAGAACCACTATCTGGGATCACATTGCGAAAATCCCAGCGAAGGATACCATTTAGACTCAATCGGGTAGTGGGGAAGAGTTCCCGAGTAGGGCGTATCACGCGTATAAAATTGGCGATCTCAGGGATCGTAGCCAGTTGAAACTCTTCAAAATCTTGGATGTTGTCATTATTAAACAATGAATCCAACCAGACATAATTACCTTGTCCCGGATTGACTTCGATAAAAAAGACTTCTTGTTGAGCGACTTGCTCTGAGCTCACATCGTAGACAAAGTTGGCGTAAACCAGTCGGTTTTTGGGTCTAAATGTACTTTGGAAATTGGTGTTGAGCACGCGTGAATCTTGCAGTCCTTTTTTATAAAAAGCAGTGTCAATGACTTCTAGCGTTCGGTAAGCCGTAGTAGTTTGGAGATTGAAAGTCTTAGTCGGATTCCAGACCGCATTGGCGTACCAAGTATAAGCGAGTGATTTTGCTCGCATTTGTCCATCGATGGCTTCTTGATCTCGGCGATAATTCCAAGAGAGGTCGAGTTGGAGCTTCTTGCTATTGACGGTACGTAGATATGGTTTGAGGTCTACAAATGAGAAGGAAGGCCTAGCCGTCGTGTCTGGGCTTTGGGTGTCTTTATCTTCTAGCCAGAGTACATTGCCCAGTTGGAGATGTTTCCCTATGGGAACGAAAACATTGCCTTCATGTCTAATCCAACGAGATTGCCGCTGGAGATCTGTATTTTCGTTGCGGATGTGTGTAAACTCATAGTATCCTTGCAGGGAACGATTGAGACTACTCTCCATACGATAGACTTGGCGGTAGGCATTATTGCCTTGGCCGGTATTGCGGTAGCCACCTTCAGCAGCAAAACGTAGGCCGGGCTTATAGCGTAGGGAGACTTTAGCTCCCACTATCTGTTCATCGGCGCGGGCTTCTTCTTCGCTGATATCCC
Source organism: Bacteroidia bacterium (assembly GCA_045106675.1). Classification (GTDB taxonomy): domain Bacteria; phylum Bacteroidota; class Bacteroidia; order J057; family J057; genus JBCAWW01. The sequence goes on along the minus strand of JBGCFA010000234.1, from coordinate 6,991 downwards.
AGATACGATTGTATTCGGCTTGGTAGATGCGGTCGATATTTTGAAATGATTGAGCTACGTATTGGTGCCAAGCATCGACATTGAGTTGTAAACTATCGTTGAGGGGGAGATTTTCAATCTGGAGGCCGCTACGTTGGGCGAGGCCCAAATTATCTTCATCTCCTAACTTAGAAAGACGATTTTTGTCCTCAAAACTAAGTCCTGTCTCACTGTAAATGCGAGTGTGCTTATTGATTTTGTATTGCAATCGAGTATTGACGACCTGTAGTAGTTTGGGCAGTACCCAACGCCTGATGGGTTCGTAGTCCCCTTGGGGAACGCCCAAAGAGTCCGGTGGCACCCAGGCAAAAATAGTCGCTCCTTGTCGTCTCGGATCGATCTTATAAAAGCCTTGATTGGCACCGACATTGGTAGCGCTGATGGCGTAAAAAGTACTATCCGGAAACGAATCTCTGGCGTTACTTCCCACAAAGACATAGCGTTCGTAAAGGACACCACTGACCATAGTATCGATTCTGGCGTAAACGGGGCGATTGTCTTGTTGGGCGAGGCTGTCTATGCCTGAAGTGATGGCTTGGTCTCCATCGTCGCCGACTCTTGATAGCGTATCTAGGGCATTTTGAAAAGCGGTCTGATTGTCAAAAGGAGCATTGGCATTGTCGGCATCACGGGCGTAGGAGATATTGAGTTGGAGCTTGTCTTCTAGCATTTTGTGCTCCATCTGGGCGACGAGTAAGGATCGATTGTAGTACTGATCACTATACTCAAAATCAATTACGATACGGGTGATATTGGTGATCACATGCTTGGGCATGAAGGTGACTTCAGCCGTATTGTAGTTGATAATGTAGTCCTGATTAATGCCACGAGTCATCAATTTACCGTTGATATAGACCTTTTCGCTACCGGCTAAGACGATGAAAAAGCGTTCATTATTCTGACCACTGAGCCGATACGGCCCAGCTACCCCGTCGATAGCTTGAAGTGTATTGGTGTGAAACTTGCCTTTGGCGACCGCTCCACTGACACTGGCTTTGGTTTGCTCGTTCGCCCAAGCGAACTGTACCCCCTGTACATTGCGATAAAAATTGCCAAAGCGAGTGCCCTGCTGCGTGACTTCATAATCCCCCATAGTAAGACTAAAGCGATCTTTCATGAGCTTGATAAAGACTTTATCGAAGTCAGAGATTTGTTGGGTGGTGCCATCTGGCTGGATGGGGATGTTTTCGTCGGTGATTGCGCCTACGATCTTGAGGCCATCGCCCAAATCTCCTTCAAGCTGTAAACGAAGGCCACTGGTGACGGCAAGGCTTTGTCGATTGCCTACCGCTAGGCCGCGGGTGAGACTACCGCTTTTACGGATACGATCGCTCGCGAGAAATTCTCTCGGATTTTGGTCGTAGCGTTCATCGAAGATGACATCTACCTGCTCCTCCTGAGTCGCAGTATCTCTCGTAATCCGAATCTGGCGCAGGGCAACGGTAGGGGAGAGTGCATTGACGAAGTAGCGGTAGGTGATGCGGAGAGGCCATTCAGTCTGAGTTTGTTTGAGCAATACCCAGCCTTGGACGTAGTTGATTTCGTATTGGTCGGCCGCAACACTTTGGTCCTGTGCATCGAGGACATAGTCTGAATTGGGTACGAGGAAGCTATGGCCCAAGCGTAAGGTATCATTCGCTGGTCCGCTAAGGGTATCCGTGGCAGGCAAGGAGTTTTGGGCCCATATGAGGCCGGTGCTGCAAATTAGGCCGAAAAGCAGCCCGACGATGCGTACATATCGCAATCAATAAAGATTAGTCAGCAATTTACAGAATGTGTAGGGTATAGAATAAGGCAAAATTAGGCTCTTACTTTCTCCAACTCATAATTTTGACCCACTGTGGGATCAGCGGCTGGTAGATTGATAAAGAAGGTGGTGCCTTTGCCCTCGATACTTTCAAAATAAATCTCTCCACCCGTATTTTCGATAATCCTACGTACGATAGCGAGTCCTAATCCCATACCTGAGTTTTTGGTTGAGAAGCTAGGCTGGAATATTTTGGTTTGGATATCTTCGGGTATGCCTTGTCCATTGTCCTTGATCTCGATCTTGGCTACTTGTGCCTCGATCCGCATGGAGATATGAAGGATACCATTGGATTCGATCGCTTGGAGGGCATTTTTGATGATGTTGTTGAAGCAGCGTCCTAATTGGTCTCTATCACCGATAGACCAAAATGGGTCTTCGGTGATGTCAATCAACCAAATAGTTTCCTGCGATTGCGTATAGAGATCCACTACTTCTAGGAGGACATCATTTATTCTGATACGAGAATTGATAGGTTCAGGCATCCGTGCAAACTCCGAAAATGAATTGGCGATGTTTGCCATTGAGTCAATTTGTACCAAAAGGGTTTTCATCACCTTGGGGAACATATCCTTAAAACGAGGCGTTTGTTCATTAAAAGTTCGACTCAAATGCTGAATACTCAACTTCATCGGGGTGAGCGGATTTTTAATCTCATGCGCTACCTGACGTGCCATCTGACGCCAAGCGAGCTCTCGCTCCGTTTGAGTGATTTTTTCTTCGGATTCCTCTAACTGCTCTACCATCTCGTTGTAGGCATTTACGATTTCTCCAATCTCATCTTTGGAGTCGTATTGGATGCGTTCGTTTACATTACCGAGCCTGATGGTCAAGAGACGTTGACGAATAACGGCCAAGGGTTGGGTGATCGTTCCGGCAACGGCGACTGAAATCAAATTGATGAGGAGGAATACTAAAAGGTAGATATTAGCCAGATAAGCGAGGAAATCGATTACCTGAGAGTTGAGTTGATCTTGTTGCGCGATGAAGGGAATATTGATAAAACCTACCGGACGCGAGCCAACCCCAATGATCGGGCGATAGGCAGATAGGTAACGTAAACTACCGATGCGTTCGTTGATAACGAGATCCGAGGAACCGCCATTTTTCAAGGCAAAGAAAGCAGATGAATTCATCAAATCCGTCGTCAAGCCTTGCTCATATGTCAAGGGCTGAGTTGATGCTACTCTACGACCCTCGCTGTCAAAAACATTAACATCATTTTTCATTGCAGCTTCCAAATCTCTCACGCGCTTGCGGAAAGTCCCTTGCAAAGCTGTATTAGAGAAATTGTCAGCGATCAGACTTTGATATTCTGGGCCTAGGAGGGTGATCATTCGAGCGGCCTCATCGGATAGGTCAGCTCGGGCCTCTCTTTCAAATCTATTTTGGATAAAAGGGTAGAGGAGGACCAAAATAATGATCATTGGAATGATACTGATACCTAATAGCCCTAATCTAATACGTGCCCTAAGTGGGAACTGTAAACTAAATGAGCGTCTTGCTCTAAGAGATTGAATCGCAAATACTGGGATTACAAATAATAATAAGCCAGCGATTGCAAAAAAGTAAAAGACAAAAGAAAAGGTCGTGACCACATCCAAGAAGGAAAGGACGGGATAACGCACTATCGCTACTTTATTGCCAGAAATTCGATGTTGAATTTCAAAATATTCTCGATTGGGACCGAGGCTTTCACCATCGACTTGGTTCGCAAGCTCAATCGGAAAAGGATAGACCCCTTCCTCATGATACAGAATGCCATCACGATATAAGGCGTGATCAAAATTGTCTAGGAGGGCGATATCATTGTAAGTCGCCTTGTCCAAAGATAGAGATGAGTACAATCCCTCGGTTTCTCGGGCTGCTGGTGTCAATTCAAACAAAAATTGGACTGCTTGACTACTGTCAAGTCCCACTGGCAGGATGAATGAACCGATATATAAATCTCGATATCGATTGTCGCGATTGGGGAGCTGATATAGCTCTAGATTGGGATCTATTTTGATGCCTTGATCTGAAATCGGAATCCCTGCTTCAGGCCCAAAAAATGGCTCTCTAGAACGATTACGAATATCTAAAGCACGATTTTGTTCATCGTATAAAAATAGATCGACATTAAATTCTTGAAAATTGGGCTCTACATAATTAGATCTGACCCAGTCTCTAAATTTACTATCATCATTGAGACGCTCACGCGTCTCTTGAACAGTTGGAAGTTCTGTTTGCAGACTACCGATGGTAAACTGGTAGTTAATGATGGTATTGGTTACTTCGCCCCCGAGTATGCTATTGGAAATGCGATCTGCTTTGAGTTTGTTTTTCAAAGCGATACCACTCGTTACCCCATAAGTGGTGAAAATGGTCATCAAGAGAAGGAATATCAGATAGTTGGCGAGATCATGTTTCAGGAAGTGATCATAGGGTATGCGATACATGGTCAAGCCGAGTAGCATAATTCCTATTGTGGCGAGGATACTAGTACTAAATCCTATCTCTAGAAAATAATAAAGCGTCAAATTGATACCCAAAGCCATCACAAATTGGGCAAGCAAAAATGGAGCGGTAAATCCATGTCTGCGACCATAAAAGACATTGAGTTTCAATATCAAGAAAGAGATAAGGGCTATCTGCAAAAACAAAAGACCCGCATCCAACAAGATCAAATAAGAAAACATGTTGGTTTGCAGCAAATTCGAAAACTCAATATCTATGGTAGAGTCATTGACAACGCGTTCAAAACCTACAATAAATAGACTCATCAAGTAGCCACAAGCTGCAATACCTGCTCCCATCAAAACCCAACTTAGGATCGGCTTATTGATGACTTTCTTGATATAAACATTGGAGATCCTCAACAAATAAGTGTAGAGAATCCAAGTACAAATTAAAGAAGTGGCCAAGTTGAGAGTCAGTTCTCCTAGACTCGGTGCGAAAGTAGGATGAGTTGCCAATATCTCCGGAGAGAACAGCTTTGTCTCTAAATAATCTCCGGGCAAACTGATCCAATGTAAAAGCATTCTAATGGCAATAACGCCAAAGAAGAGGCCTACATTGATATAATAGCGGAGATCCCATCGGACAATCGTGAAAATTCGCAAAAATATCGCGAGGCAAAAACTACCCAATAGCAAAAAGGCTAATACCGTATATCTCAAAATCGATCTAAAAGGAAAGATCGGTAAGTTGTTGAGCGAAAAAGCGGCATCGTCTAAGAGATCAGTGATCACTACCTCGCCTTCTGTACCTTCTGGATTAAAACGAATGTTTTTTAAATACCGTAGCTCCTGACTATTACTGAGAGAGTTAAACTGCCTGCCCAAGAAAAAATAGGGGAGTAAGAAGTCATTACTGACTTTGTGCGTAATATGTAAAGGGATCAGAGTAATGGTAGTCGAATCCCCCTCTTTCTCTCTAATTTGGTAATAAGTTCGATAATCATCGAGTTTGATCACTCTCTCCTCCTTCGGAATCAAGCGGAGATATTTGATCTTACGTTCTGCTGGCAGATAAGCATTATTGTTCCATCCTACTAATCGTCCACCTGGAGAGTAAAGCAGTTGACAAATTTGATAAGGATTATTGGGACGCTCATCTGCGCTGAACGATAGGTTTGAGCCTTGCTGGATAGCTAGGTGGAAATCTCGTTGGATTTGTTGCTCTACTTGTTGAAATAAAGCCTCATCACTACGACTATCATCGTAGAGATATAATACTGTACTGACGGCTAATAATAACAGGCCAGATACCAACCAAGGATATCCTTTCTGCAACGAATTTCCAATCATCCCTTCTAAGATAAGACTATTCGCGATTTGCGATGCAAGTTAAGTTCAACTAGCATAGCTAATCAAAAATCGGGCCTAATATGTAAGATTTTATGCTTGAACGGTAAGTATGGAGAATGGGTGGTTGATCAACCAGACTCGTTTCCTGAAAACTGAGTTCTGCTAAGGCCTTCATAAAGACCCCAACCTTCGTTTTCATCCATACAACGCTCGAGAAGGTCCTCGAACTCATCTCGACGATAGACGGGTACACGTAAAGAGACTCGTGTGTACTTCAAGGATTCTTTTTGAACGATCATCGTAAAAATGACATTGGGATAGTCTGAGACTAAATAGTAGTCTGAAATCTCATGCCAAGCGATAACGTTCCGATAATCGGGTATTCTAAAAAAGCGATCGTTCAAGACAATTCCTTTAGCAGAAATTACTCGAACCAATAGCATTCTAATAGCGAGATAAGTAAACAATAGAGAGACAATCAACAGACCACTAATGCCGCTGATGCGATATAAGTCCGCTTTATCTATTGTCAAAGGCGTATCTACATAGCCTATTGCATTGAAAAGACAGGAAATCCCAACAATAAATAGGATGAGCGCGCTAACTGAGAAGGTAATGGTAACAATCACCATTTCTGGCTTTTTCCATACCATAAGGGGCTTATCGAGCTGTTTTCGGTACCAATAAGCCATCAGCACCAAAGCAGGCGTTATAAGCAGGGATAGCAAAAGACCGAAATGCAGCAGAATTTCTAGCACTGGTAGATAAATTGAACGATTAGAAATTTATTAATACAAACGAACAAATCAAAGGGATTGTTGGGTTCAACTCGCCTTAAAAGTAATTTTTTTTTCTTTCGGCAACTTCTCCTTGTGGTTGAACGGTCAATAATACTTTTCCAACGACAAAAATTGCTGCACATATTTTTGTACACCTTCCTCCAAACTACTAAATGGAGAAGGATAAGCCGTAGCGCGAAATTTACGCATATCAGCCTCAGTAAAGTATTGATATGCATCCCTGATATCGGCAGGTGTATCAATATATTCAATCTTTGGCTCAATCAACAAGCTCGAAAATACATTTTTGACCAAATCATTAAATGTTCTCGCTTGCCCGGTCCCTAGATTGTATAAACCTGATTCAGGCTGCCTTTCCATCAGAAAACGAATAACCTGAGCTAAATCTTGTACAAAGATAAAATCTCTTTTTTGTTCGCCATCAGCAAAATCATCTCTATGAGAACGAAAGAGTCTCATCTTACCCGTTTCCTTGATTTGCTTATAGGTATGATAGATCACACTAGCCATACGACCTTTGTGATACTCATTTGGCCCATAAACATTAAAAAACTTCA
>JBGCFA010000233.1:0-5090 GCA_045106675.1 Bacteroidia bacterium | reverse complement strand
GGCTTCAAGAGCAGCATTAGCTGTGTCAGTACCCACTACATTGACGGCGGGGAGAGCAAAGTTGTTTTCGTTTGCGTAGTTAAGAAGTTCTGTTACTTCATCCCCGTGCAAAACGCCGGGTCTGAACCTTTGATTGGTTCCAGCCATAGTATATGATAATTAATAAGCGATGTTTAATATTGAAATATTTGCAGCGAATAAGCCATAAAGATAAGAAATTTCCTAATTCAGCGGCTTCGAATTATTATGATTTAGTTTCTTCATATTCTTGTAATCGTTGTCGGAGGATGTCTAGATATACTTTTGCGGGGCTGAAGTGATATTTTTCTGAAGCAAGAAACAACCACTCTCTTGCTTTGGTTAGATCTCCTAAGGCTTCGCAGGCTAAACCCATATTGTATGCAGCCTTGGCTGCAGTCCTGTCTAGCTGGTCGAGATCCGCAATTGGTGCCCATAATAAGGCTGCCTCTTCCCACTTTCCGACCATGGCAAGATTTCCTGCTTTTTCCATATCTAAAGCTATCTTTTCAATCGGCCCACTTTTTCCTAAATAGATCTTCCTATCTACATTGATTTTTGCCGGGAATAAGCTAGCAGCATATACTTTCCCCCTTTCAGCGACCCATTCATTTTCAATTTCGTAAAGGCTAGGCAATTTGGCTATTGCTTTGGCTTTTGAGCTTCCACCGCCGATCATATGCTCTCGATATTTTTCGGTCCACTGATCCCAGACAGCAGAGCCATCACCACTGTAAGTCCGCCACATAGCGTATATTCTAATATTTAATTTGGCTTGCCAATATCCTCCGCCGATTACTTCTGGATCTTCATATACTAGAGTATCATATTTTATTGATAGACCTTCTAAAGCTACCAAAGCATCGGCTTTGTATTCGTTGCAGAGATAGGCGGTTGATTCTTGATCTAGCAGTGGGGGAGGAGAGCCCGTTTTTTTTGCTAGTTGGAGATGAATTGGGATCACTTGGTGCTCTGTGACTTCATTTTCTACATATTTGATAAAGCTTTCCAAAATCAAAATGGATGGCTGATCAAAACGCTTATAAATCGCGTCATCTCTTTTAAGTCTTGGGGCAGGTCCATTTTTACTCCTAATCGGAGAACGATCAATTAATAACCATTGATGTACGCTGTCTGGGATGCTGATTAGTTGGATCTGAGGTACAGCCACTTGAAATTTGGTGACGCAACTTGTTAGGCACAGCATTGAAAGGAGTATGCTGAGACCAAAACTAATTTTAAGGGGTAGCATGATTTGTTTCTCCATTTATTTTATAGTTCCCCTGCTCTGTAGCGAAGCATTTCAAGATAAGAGATTGCTTCTCCTACGCCTTGAGTTTGGGCGGTCCTAGCCCATTTTATGGCGAGAGTTATGTTTCCTAATCGCTCACAGCCTATTGCCATATTATAGGCGGCTTTGCCAGCACTTTTTCCATAGCCTCGGTGACTTGCGACTGGGTTCCAAAGATTCATGGCAGCTTCCCATTTGTTTTCCTTCGCGTATTCTCCGGCTTTTTTCATATCGCTTGCTATTTCATCGGTTGGTCCAAATTTACCGCTGAAGATTTTACGCGCTCCTTTAATATGCGTTCTAGAGATAATATTGATGATCGTACTGCCTGCCATTTCTCCGAGTTCTTGGATTACCGCTTGCATGACTTTTTGATCACTTTTACCCGGATTCTCTTGATTGAAATTAGGGATGTAAGGGAGCTCTTGTAAAAACACATCCTCAAATACCACGGAATAATCCTTTTTGTCATAGATGCGCCAACCCACTGTCAAAGACCCCTTTTTAAAGCGTTCGGCAAGGCCGATCTCCCGTGGCATATCCGAAAAGCTTACTTTGAAATACTCCATCACCAAAAGACCGTCAAATCCAAAGGATTTACATAAGGGTTCCAAGATTTCTTGAGTCAGAGGGGGCGGAAAAGAATCTGGCAAAGCCCGTCTCAGTTGGAGATCGATCAAAATAGCGTTCAATGAGTCAGCATGATCGCCTGCATATTTATATGCCCCACGGACTGCCGAAAACGAAAGAAAACTCGGATCAATGAGCCCTTCGTTTTTGGGGCGTATGACTGGGACAAATTGAGCTGTAGTATCTATGCTTAGATCCAATGCTTGACTATGATCTAAGATTCCTAAACTTTTGATATGACTAGCTAGAATGATTTCAGGAGGGGAGTATAACTTCAACTCTAAAGTTGTGAGGCAAGATGCGGTGCACAGTAGCACTCCAAGCAGCAGTAAATAGTGTCTCTTTTTCATGAAAAAACCATCTAAAGGTGAAGTTACTAATCTTTGCGTATTTTTCGGGGCGGATACAAATGGGTAAATGAATCAAAAAAGGGATAAGCTACACGAACTCATCCAGTCGATGAGTATGTCCGAAAAGCGGGCGTTCAAACTTTTTGCCAATCGGCACACCATCGGGGATCAGAACAATTATCTCATCTTGTTTGAGACGATTGAACAAATGTCAGTCTTTGATCAGGACTCACTTGAGCGTTCGCTGCAGGCGGTCAAAATGCCAACTCGGCATATCTCTTCTGATAAAAATTACCTCTATAACCTGATTTTGAGGGGATTAAGTGTCTTTAATAGCAATAAGACGACTAGTCTCAAAGTCAAAGAATTACTGCATCAAGCAGAAGTCCTTTACGAAAAAGGTCTTTATGAGCATGTATTGGGTTTGCTCAAAAAGGCAAAGACCAATGCCTTGCGCTATGAGTTATACCCGCTATTTATCGAAATTTCCTTCTGGGAACGCAAAACCAAAGGGAAATTGGGCGATATCCGTGGGGTCAAAATAGCCCTAGAGGAAGCGATGAATTATATGGCATTGCTCGACAATATGCAGGCCTATATGAAGCTTTATTATGATATTTCTGATCTGCGTCGAACGATCAGTAAAGCTCGTAGCCCCAAAACGGAGGAACGCCTTGCTACCTTTATTCAACATCCCTTTTTGCAGCGTGATGACATCCCGATGTCTTTCCAAGCAAAACTAAACTATCGTCGGATTTATGCGATGTACTACTATCTGGTGGATGATGAGGAAAATGAAATGAAAACCAATGAGGCTCTGTTGGCCTTGATGTCTTCTCGTGATGATTACGCCACGGAGTTTCCTGGAGAGTATATTACGGTTTCCAGTCGCTTACTTATCCTGAAACGCCATAAATCCGAAGCTGAATTTCAACGTACCTTGGATGATTTTAGGCGCTTCCCATTTGAAAAGATGAAGAAAAAGCGCAACAGTGTGATTGCACAAGTTGAAATTGATAGTACCGCTACCGAAATGTCACGCTTACTAGAACGGGGACGGATTGAAGAATCGCAGGTGATGCTAAACAGCATGAGGGATTTAGCGCAGCGACACAAAAGCCGGATGAGTCGCTCCCAGCGGCTTTCTTATCATTATATGTACACCTATTCGTACTTAGCTGCTGGTGAGTATCGGACTGCGCTCAAGGAGGTAAATTATCTCCTCAACGAATTTGACGCCAGTCTCAGGCCGCAGATGTACAGCTTTGCACGCATGCTCAATATGGTGATCCACGCTGAATTAGGCAATCTTACTGTACTTAAGTATGAAGCTGATTCAACTGCTCGATATCTTAAGAAGCGTGGCAAAATGCATCGATTGGAGTCGATATTGATTCGTATGTTTCGTCGATTGGCTCGTTCTTCGATGGCAACAGTAGATGTACGAGTGAAGCATAAACTTTATCGTTCTTTCAAAGAAGAACTAGAAGAGATATACTCCGATGAATATGAAAAGAAAACCCTAATCTTCTTTGATTTTAGGGCTTGGTTAGATAGTAAAACCAATGGGATAAGTTTTGGGGAGGCCAAGAAGGCACTTTTATTGGAAGAGGTTGGTATTTGAGACTGTTTTGAGGAGACTTGCTTCGCAGAACGCTTGGCTTAATCAAAATGGCGGTTTCTTCGTAATGAAAAGATGCAATTCAAATTAGTTCCCATACTTGACAAAATGGAGGCTCTCTACAATCTGCCACGAAATAGGGAGCGATTTGATGCCTATTTGTCGATGCTACAAGATCCTCGAAATAGTGAGATGATCTTGCCAATCGCTGGCTATAACCCGATGGGTGCTGAGCTAGTATCCTCTAAAGTTAGAGAACTGCAAAGCCTGCAAGCAGAAGCCTTGATTGCAAAAGAATTACAAAGGATAAATAATCATATCAGTTCGAACGCCAAGCGGGTGATTGAAGTGGTCATCAACCTCGCAGATGATATTGGAGGTGCTTGGTCAAATTTTTATACAACTGATTACTCCAGTAAATTTGATATTGGAGCGATTATTAAAAGAGATTTTTGTACGCCTTATTTTTGGACCAGTGAAAGCTATAGCGAAGAATTGATTGTCCAAAGAACAAGAGAGGCGGCCTATCGCACTCTGTTTTGGCTCGAACATGCTAAACCTCAATCTCTACAAGATTTTTTGGAACAGGAGGTATATGTTCTACTCAATAGCAGTGAACAGCAGCGAGATTGGGTAGAAGATGAATTTTTCGAACTTGAACAGTACTATCTCAAAAATGCAGCTTCAGAAGACTATAACTTGATTTTTAATTTTTTCTATGGCGATGAAGCATCGCAAAGCTTGCAGTATACGGCTTATGGCTTGACTGAAATGGCCGGGTTTAATTACGCCAAGTATCTTGCCTATCACCGACGAATGAATGCCTAACTCCTCTGATCAAAGCTACTACAGAAAACATGAGAAATTTATTCCTCCTTCTCTTCGCTTTGACTGCTTTTTTTGCAAAAAGTAATTGCTCTATAAATCGAATTTGATTTGTTTTCAATCTTATCCAAGATCGATTGGTCAATGTTGATCGTATCTGTAGGTATCAGTAACATTATTAGGTTTTCTTTCTTGTTGCAAAACAAAAAACAACGGTTCTTTAACAATTTCCGTGTTGAGTCAAAAGCATTGCTTTTCGAGTTGAAACATCCCCTTCCGCAAACGCCCCTTCAAAGGTGCTAGCGGGTTTTAGTGAGGGATGAAATCCTTCCAAATTTTACATCAGGCCCATTTG
>JBGCFA010000232.1:0-7694 GCA_045106675.1 Bacteroidia bacterium | reverse complement strand
ACTGCTTTCGGTGCTTCTAATTGGGCTATCGGGTATGGTGGGAATAATCCCGTCTCCCCTTCGGTAGCTATAGAGGGTGATACCCGCTTTGAAGGCTTTGTCGATCCTGCTGCGGCTGGTGGAGCCGATCATATGGGCCTCTATATCAATGGAGCAAACAATGCCGCTCCCGCTGCAGGCCCCACGAACCTGCCCAATGTCGAAAATGATAGCTAGCATCGCCTGCAAGTCAGTTGGAACCATCTTACGCAAACCATGACGGGCACATTTGATAATGTTTATGTTATCAGCTACACCTTTGATCCTGCTACTGTTTTCTCATCCACTGGCGGCCCGATCTATTATGGCTTTACCAGCAGTAGCCTATATGGTACTGCTGCACCAGTCAACAATCACAGAGTATCATTTGATGGACCCGGTAGCTTAGGAAGTTGCTCTGCTGTGATTTCTTTACCAGTAGAGTTATTAGACTTTTTGGGTGAGTACAAACAAGACCATGTTGAACTTAACTGGTTGACCGCTCAAGAGTTGAACAACGATTATTTTGAAGTACAGCGTTCTGCTGACGGTCAAAACTGGGAAGGCTTAGGCAATGTTAATGGTTCTGGCACCAGTACAGAAATGAATGCTTATGAGTTTAAAGACTATCTCGTAAGCTATGGTACCAATTTTTATCGCCTCAAGCAGGTAGATTATGACGGTACTTTTTCATACTCCAATCGGATTGAAATAGATCTACCCGGAGAACTTGCTAGCATCAATCTGTTTCCTAATCCTGCCACCGACGAATTACAAGTTCGTCTCTTGACTGAAGGTCCGCTATCTCAAACTCTTTACACTGTTTATGACATGACTGGACGTATCGTGATGAGTAGTGATTATATCACAGTGGATGCTTGGAAGCCTGAATTTAGCATCTCTGTAGATGACCTAGAGCCAGGGATTTACATTATTGATGTTGCGGTTGGTGAGGACTTCGTCAAAACTGCTCGCTTCGTCGTAAAATAGGCTTAGAAAGCAATATTAAATATTAAGGTGTTCCGCATTGCGGAACGCCTTTTTTTGTGGACCCATTTTGAACGAGCGCTAGCGAGTAGAAAGCTCATAGCTCCCTCTCAAGCCTTCTTCATCTTATCAGTCTGAGACTTCTCTGCCGATTCTCGGCATTCGAAGGCGCGTTCCGCGCAGCGGTAATCCCTAAAAACTAGTCAAATCTAATCGCTTTGACAGGAGAAATCCGGTTTACAATGATCACTGGCAGGAACATCATACCTGTACAGCAAGCTACCACCAAGAGATTGGCAAATAGGAAGCGCAGCCATACCCAAGCTACTGGTACAGTCTCAATGAAGTAGTCGGCTTGATTGACTTTGATAAAGCCAAACATATCCTGTAAGCCCAGAAGGCCTAAACCTAAAACGTTCCCGACTAGGGTGCCTATCAAGATCAATAAGAAGGCATTCCAAACAAACATCCGTCGGATTCTAAAGGCTGGCATACCCATAGAACGGAGGATACCGATGGTGCGGGTACGTTCGATGATGAGGATGAGTAGTACCGTGGTGATATTGATCACGCCTACCAAAATCATCAAAATAAGGATCACATTTACGTTTTGATGTTGCAAACCAAGCCAATCAAATATCTCTGGATACATTTGTGTAATAGGCTCTGCACCAAACATATAGGGCGTGATTTCATTGATGTGATAGGTAGCGCTATCGAGCATTTCGAGATCAGTGATATTGACCTCAAAGCCTGAAACTTGATTGTCTTCCCAGCCCCATATTTTTTGTACTAGACGGATATCACAGAGAACTACCGTATTGTCAAATTCTTCTAGCCCTGTCTCATAGATACCCGCAATGCTCACTGGACGACGACGGATGGTAGAGGTGAAAAATACCAATCTGGCTTTATCGCCAACTGTTAAGTCGAGTTTGTTGGCTTGCTTGCGACTAATGAGGATTTCGAGAGAGCTTTTTTCTTGACTGTAGTCCGGAATACTTCCTTCCTTGAGAGTCGCGGCAAAAAAGTCCCAATTGTAATCATCATCGACCCCTTTGAGTAGGACCCCGTCCCAACCTATATCTGACTTAAATAGACCTGGGCGTTCCACGTAGGGGGAAACCGAAACAACATAATCTAGCGCTTTGATATTTTGAATGGAGGGATCATCACGTTCGATAGGATTGACTTCAGTATCAGCAGAACGATAATAATTTCCTACTTGGATATGCGAGCCAAAGCCAATGACTTTGTTTTGAATTTCGGTTTCAAAGCCTTCTACCACCGAAAGTGCAATTTCAATGGTCGCGATCGCCAAGGCAATGCTGATGATCGCCAATCGGATCACCAATTTGGAAGCTGCTTTTTGATGCTGAAAAGTAAGCCTACGGGCTAAAAAATATTCGAAATTCAATCTGAAGTCTTTGTATGAAAATGTAAAATGTAGGGGTAATATGTAAATGTAGCTTTAGTTCTCCTTACCTTTACGTACAGCCACCTATTTCATTTTATATTTTGCGGTTTTACATCTATCATTTCATGCGCGTCAAATATACAAAAATCCTTCTCCTGCTTTTATTCGGATTTATGACCCTCGCTTGCGACAATACTGCGGAGCCAGCCGAAGGTGAAACGATTGTGGTCGGTGAGGAACCCAGTGTGTCTGAACCCATCGCAGCAGATCCTCAGACTAGTCTACATGAGCGGGCTATCAAGCCTCAACTTATGCCTTATCGCAGCGGTGCTGAACGCTTGGTCTCAACGGATTTGTCCAAACTTGATGGACAAGCTGTAGCCTTGGTCGCTAATCATACTTCGCTGGTTTTTGGCGAGACTCATTTGGTTGATACCCTTCTCGGAGCTGGGATCAAATTGGTCAAAGTATTTGCGCCAGAGCATGGTTTTAGAGGGACAGCCGATGCCGGGGAAAAAATTGAAAATAGCCGCGATGCTAAAACGGGTTTGCCGATACTCTCCCTCCACGGCAATACTCGCAAACCTAAGGCCTCGCAATTAGCAGATATTGATATCGTAGTATTTGATATTCAGGATGTTGGGACACGATTTTATACCTACATCTCTACCATGAGCCTCGTGATGGAAGCCTGCGCCGAAGCTGGCAAATCTGTCATGATCCTTGATCGCGCCAATCCTAATGGTTGGTATGTAGATGGGCCTTTGATGGGGGAGTGCTGTACTTCTTTTATTGGTATGCATGAGGTGCCGATCGTACATGGTATGACAATCGGTGAATACGCTCAGATGGTCAATAACGAAGGTTGGCTCGCCAATGCTGCTAAAGTAAATCTAGAAGTAATACTCTGCGAAGGATATGACCATAATAGCCGTTGGGCGGATATCGGTCGTCCTTGGGTGGCTCCTTCTCCCAATCTCGCTACTGAATATTCGGCCTACTTATATGCTGGAATCTGTTGGTTTGAACCTACTGAGGTGAGCGTTGGCCGAGGGACAGATGATGCCTTTACGATGCTCGGAGCGCCTTGGTTTAGAATGCCTGGGGCGAACGCTAGACTAGTTCAAGGGGACGGACTCAATCTCATTCCTTACAATTTTACGCCTCGTTCCCTGCCAGGGAAATCTAAATATCCCAAGCACCAAGACAATGCTTGTACGGGTTTGCGCTTCGAAGGACGTACTGATGGTAAAAGCTTGATGATGAGCGGCATTAGTCTACTTGAAGCTTTTTATGAGCAATATCAAAATAGCGGCGAAAGCGGTCCCTTTTTCAAGAAAGGCTTTTATCGTTGGCCCGGTAATAATGGCTTTCAGCAACAAATCGTAGCTGGAGATAGCCCTGAGGCGATCTGGCAAAGCTGGCAAGCCGATGTCGAGACGTTTAAGCAAAAACGGAAAGCCTATTTGCTGTACCGTGATTTTGAATAATTATCTGTAATTTTGGCTCCTCATTTGCGATAAATTCATGGATCTTTCCCTCGTAATTCCTTTATACAACGAAGATGAATCACTACCAGAACTGGTAGCTTGGATCGATAAAGTGGTCAAAGGCATAAGCCTCAGCTACGAAATCATCATGATCGATGATGGTAGCACAGATCGATCTTGGGAAGTGATCACAGAACTGTCCGCTAAATACGGTACCATTCACGGGATTCGTTTTTTGCACAATAATGGTAAGTCTGCCGCTCTGCAAGTAGGCTTTCAGGCTTCGCTAGGTGCTGTGGTGATCACTATGGACGCTGATTTGCAAGACAGTCCTGACGAGATCCCCGAACTCTATCGCATGATCAAGGAAGATGGCTTTGATTTGGTTTCAGGTTGGAAACAAAAGCGGCATGATCCGATTTCCAAGACGATTCCTTCAAAGTTTTTCAACTTTATCACTCGCCTTACCTCAGGCATCAACAATCTTCATGATTTCAATTGCGGCTTAAAGGCGTATCGCTCGGATGTCGTTAAAAATATACAGGTATTTGGCGAAATGCACCGCTATATACCCGTGATGGCCAAATGGAATGGCTATACTAAGATCACTGAGAAGGTGGTCCAACACCAAGAACGTAAGTATGGCGTAACCAAATTTGGTCTCAATCGCTTTATTAATGGTTTTTTGGACTTGATCACGATCACCTTGACACAGCGTTACTTGCAAAGGCCGATGCACTTTTTTGGCTTTTGGGGAGTACTTTTTTCGCTTGTCGGTGGCTTGGATCTGCTTTATCTATTGGTTTCAAAGATATTTTTTGGCCAAGGCTTGGGAGCGCGTATGCCTGCCCTGTTTTTTGGCTCGGTTTGTTTCCTTTCGGGGCTGATATTGTTTGCTACCGGCTTACTCGCCGAACTCATCGGTCGTAATTCGCCTTATAAGGATCAGTACAAGATCAAAGAAACCGTTGGTGGGAAAGACGAAAAGAGCATAAGCAATATCGAATAATCAACACTAGAATCAATCCCGATAGCTATCGGGACAATAATTCGAAAAATCAACCATTCTTCATGAATTATCATCTTATATCCGGCGGCTGTGGCTTTGTAGGCCGGAACATGGCTAAGCACCTGCTCAATACTACTACTGATCGTATCATCATCGTTGACGACCTTTCGGTTGGCCTAGCGCCAGGAGAATGGCCCGTAGCAGATGGCCCTTTTATGGGAGGAAGTCCAGTGCGCATGCTTGGCAAGATGGAGTTTTGGGGTGATGGTGAGCGTTTGATCTTCTATAGAGGGGACTTTCGTGAGTTCCTACGTGGACTATTGGGTTCTGAAACTTGGTTACAAGATGAATTTGGCTTAGCTGACTTCACCAAGTTTGCCGATGTATTTCATTATGCTGCTATCGTTGGCGGTAGAGCCAAGATTGATGGTGATCCAATGATGGTCGCTTTGGATCTTTCGATAGATGCTGAGTTTTTCTATTGGGCGGTACGACATAAGCCCACTCGTGTCATGTTCCCATCCTCCAGTGCTGCTTATCCAGTGGACTTACAAGGTGAAGGTGGTTTCGTAGCCTTGAAAGAAACAGATATAGATTTTGAAACGGGTAAGATCGGTCAGCCAGACATGACTTATGGTTGGTCTAAACTGACTGGAGAATACCTCGCCCGTATTGCCGCTTCTCATTATGGCCTTCACGTAGCTTGTGTAAGACCTTTTTCTGGATATGGCGAGGATCAAGATTTGACTTATCCTATTCCGGCGATTGCCGCGAGAGCAGCTCGCAAAGAAACGCCTTTTGAAGTATGGGGTACCGGTAAACAAGGCCGTGATTTCGTACATATTGATGATTGTGTCGATGCAATGATGTTTGCCCTTGAAAACATCACAGATGGCTCAGCCATGAATATCGGTTCTGGTAAGATTAGCAGTTTCCTCGAAATCATCGAGTTATTTACTGAATTTGCAGGTTACAATCCTCCAATCAAACAATTGTTAGATAAGCCAGTAGGGGTACACGCTCGCCACGCTGATATGGATTATGTCTTCAATACTCTCGGTTGGAAGCCCAAAATCTCACTCAGAGAAGGGATGCGGAGAGTCTATGAAGCCTCCGTGCAACGCTACAGTTAAGTCTTCTTAACATAAACTTCATTTGCTATTTCCAAAGAGGAAAACTTTCTTAGGGATGAACAAGTTTCCATTAGGGGAATTTGTCGCACTAACGAAGCATACTTTTTGTACAAATGAAGCAACTCTACCGCATTAGCGTGGTGGTGCTGGTCTTGGGCCTTTTTATAGGTTCCCAAGCGCTAGCCCAAACCCCTCCTCCTGGTATCACTGGTCAGGCTTTTCGAGACTGGATTAAGGTCAATTTCTACGACAGTCAGCATACACAACTGGGCTATTCTACGGCTCGGATGTATATGTACAATTACATCGACAACGACAATAATACTATTGTCGGGGTGTATAGTGGCTTTGTCCAACCTTGGACTTATGGCGGAACAGGTACTAATCCTGCTCCGGTCAACGCTGAGCATACAGTGCCTCAGAGTTTTTTTGGTAGCGCAGAACCGATGCGTTCAGACATCCATCATCTATTTCCGACTTATGGTAGCTGGAATTCTACTCGTTCCAATTATCCATTCGCAGATATAGACGATAACGTTACCACGAAGTGGATGCGAGACGATCTCAGCCAGACTGGTATCCCTAGCTCCAACATTGATGAGTACTCAGAGTACGCCAATCAAGAATTTGAGCCTCGTGAAGATCATAAGGGTGATTGTGCACGGGCGGTCTTCTACTTTTATACCATGTATCCAACTCAGGCTGGCTCGATCACTGGGGCAGGGGATTTGAATGAGCTTTACCAATGGCACTTACAGGATCCGGTTAGCACCGAAGAACTTAACCGCAATGACGATACCGAAATCTACCAAGGCAATCGTAATCCCTTTATCGACAATCCTTCTTGGGTAACAGATGCTTGGGAAATTGGTACGGGTGGTAGCGTTCCGGCAGCGCCGAGCAACCTAAGTTTGACCAGTGCTACCAATGCGCTCAGTCTTTCTTGGAGTGATGTATCGAGTGAGGACGGCTATTATGTTTACCGCTCACTTGACAATACGACTTACAATCTTTTGGCTACGCTTTCAGCGAACGCCACCTCTTATACAGATGCCGGTTTGAGTACGGGCACGACTTATTATTACTATCTATTGGCCTATAACACCAATGGCAATAGTCCTGCTTCTAGCATAGTCAGCGGACAGCCTCAGGGTGGCGGTGGAGGCGGTGGCGATGCGACCGACCTATTTATCTCTGAGTATATCGAAGGTTCTTCCTTCAACAAAGCATTAGAAGTTGCCAATTTCACTGGTGCTACGGTTGATTTGAGTGCTTATGTACTCAAAAAGGAAACCAATGGCGGTGGTAGCTGGGGAAGCGATTATGCTTTAGGTGGCACCCTCGCTAATGGGGATGTTTGGGTGATTGCCAATAGCTCAGCTGATGCGAACATTTTGGCGCAAGCAGATATCAATACTGGGTCAGGCATCGTTACCTTCAATGGCAATGATGTGATTGGACTTTTCAAAAACGGTACCCTCATTGATATACTCGGTACATTTGGAAGCGGTGCGAACTATGCGCAAAATCAGACGCTTGTTCGTAAAGCAGATATTGGTAGCCCGAATAGCACCTATACGACTAGCGAATGGGATTTCTATGCAAGCGACACCTTCACTGATATAGGGGTACACACTTAT
>JBGCFA010000231.1:0-6904 GCA_045106675.1 Bacteroidia bacterium | reverse complement strand
GGATATCCCCCTTTGGAGGGGGTTGGGGGAGGAACATATTTTGTTTCAAGTATTTATTCAAAGCAGCGCCAACATACGATCCAAACTAGGATTGCGATGTTGAGGTTTCCAGAGAATTGAAAGTACAGCCTTTTGTCGAATATTTTTTAGTTCGATGAACTTTACGTCTAGATCAAAGCCATGCTGCAATGAAGTCGGTACAATGGCTACGCCAAGCTTTTTTTCTACCAAACGAAAGATCGTTTGCGCGTGCACGGACTTATGCGAAATCTTGGGGGTAAAACCGTGATCTTCGCAGATTCCTACAATCTTGTCATAATAAATCGGACTATATTCCACTGAAAAGAGGATAAATGGCTCATCTCGCAATTGAGCCAAGGATTGAAAGTTATCCTGTGTCAGTTGATGATCGGCGGGAATAACCACAGAAAAGCTATCCTCTTCTATTGGGCGCAACTCTAGACCATCGGGCGCAGAAGCCAAGCGGACAAAGCCAATATCGAGTTTGTCTTCTCGGATCGCTGCTACTTGATCACCGATCGCCATCTCTTCAAGGCTAGCGTGGATTAGGGGATGTGCCTTCGTCAAATGCGCGAGTAGATTGGGAATGACAGTCTGCATGGCGGTACCGATAAAGCCAAGCTTGATTTCTCCTTGCTCGCCTTGATGAATCAGCCGTAAATTCTTGCGAGTCTGAATGAGGTGATTGTCAATAAAACTGATCTCTTTTTGCAGATATTCTCCCCCTGCGGTGAGTCTGACTTTGCGCTTATCACGTTCAAATAATTTGACGCCGAGCCGTTTTTCAAGTTGAGCAATTTGCCGACTGAGTCCGGGTTGGGTGATGTGTAAGCGTTCCGCAGCGCGGCGGAAATGCAAGTCCTCTGCTACTGCGAGGAAATAACGATAATGCCGCCATTCAATCTGATGCTCCATAGGCATCAAATATGCAAAAAATAAGTATTGGAAAGTATCAGAATTTAATTGTTGATTGAATATAGCGTTGAATTGCTGCTTCAGGTGTTCAACCACTCACCCCTTCAAAAACTATTATGCAGTTTCAATACGGCATAGACACGCTTACAGTCGGCAAAATCCAGCAAATGCTTTCGGGCGACTTGCAAGGCATTTTGGTTGATGCGGCCAAACAAAAAATCCTAAAATCTGCTGCCGAAGTAGATGCCATGGCTGCTGGTACCAAAAGCGTTTATGGGATCAATACCGGCTTTGGCCCGTTGTGTAACACGCGGATCTCGCCCGAAAATACGGTGCTTTTGCAGCGTAAGATATTGCTGAGCCATAGTGTGGGCGTCGGCAATCCCATCAGTACTGACCTCGCTCGTATCATGATGATTCTCAAGGTTCAGGCCTTGGCGCAGGGGTATTCGGGGGTTTCATTGTCGGTGATAGAACGGATAATTTGGCATATTGATACTGGCATCGTCTCCTATGTGCCAGAGCAAGGTTCCGTCGGTGCTTCGGGAGATTTGGCCCCGCTTTCACATTTGTTTTTGCCGCTATTGGGTGAAGGCAAACTCTGGTATGAGGGACAATGGCAGCCAAGTAGAGTAGTGCTCCAGAAATATGGATTGGAGTCGGTTACCCTATCCGCCAAAGACGGTTTAGGCCTCATCAATGGCACCCAGTTTATTGCGGCCCACGCTGTGGAACTCGTCGCTCGCTTGCACAATTGTCTCAATCATGCCGATATCATCGGTGCAATGATGATCGAAGGCTTGCAAGGCTCGCAGATGCCTTTTTATGAAGGTTTGCACCAATTACGCCCTTACAAAGGCAATCTCCATGTCGCCCATCGTATCTATAAATTGTTAGGTGGCTCCAAAATCATGGAGGCCCATAAGGATTGTGACAAAGTGCAGGACCCTTATTCGCTACGCTGCATCCCTCAAGTACATGGCGCTTCGCGGAACGCTTGGCTCCATCTTAAGGAGGCCACCGAGATAGAAATCAATGCCGTAACGGATAATCCGATTGTGTTTTCAAGAGATTTGACCGTCAGTGGTGGCAACTTTCATGGACAACCCTTGGCCTTACCGATAGATTATGCTTGCTTGGCAGCCTCCGAAATTGGCAATATCTCTGACCGTCGCTCTTATCTCTCGCTGGAAGGGAAATATGAAGGCACCCCACGACTTTTGCTTGAAAAAGCAGGTTTAGATTCGGGCTTTATGATCTTGCAGTATACTTCTGCGGCCTTAGCCAGTGAAAATAAAGGACTTTGCTTTCCTGCCAGTGCTGATAGTATCCCAACCTCCCTCGGACAAGAAGACCATGTTAGTATGGGTTCTATAAGTGGACGGAAGGCATTGAGAGTAGTCGATAATCTTGAGAAAATCTTAGCGATCGAATTGCTCTGTGCGGCTCAGGCTTTTGACTTTAGAGCCCCGCTCAAATCGAGCCCTATTATAGAAGCTATGCACGAGCAAGTGCGTCTTAATATAGATCATGCTGCTGAAGATCGGATCTTTGGCGACGATATAGAAAAAGCAATCAACATCATTCAATCACAGGAATTGATTCCTCACCTTCATGCAGAAACCCAATCCATCCAAAGCCCCTATGATGAGTTATTCGAAATTTATTGAGACCTACGCTAAACATCCTCATTACAAAGCCCCAACCGGCACTCAACTCAACGCAAAAAGCTGGCAGACTGAGGCTCCTTTACGGATGCTCCTCAACAATCTTGATGCGGAAGTAGCGGAAGATCCCTCTGAGTTGGTTGTTTATGGTGGCACAGGTAAAGCCGCTCGTAATCGTCCAGCCCTCGAAAAAATTATCGAATGTCTCCTCAAGTTAGAGGACGATGAGAGTTTATTGGTTCAGTCAGGTAAGGCGGTCGGCATCATTCCTACTCACCCACAAGCGCCTCGTGTCTTGATTGCCAATTCCAATCTTGTGCCTGAATGGGCCAATTGGGATCATTTCAACGACCTCGTCGAACGCGGCCTCATGATGTATGGTCAGATGACGGCTGGTAGCTGGATTTATATTGGCACCCAAGGCATTTTGCAAGGAACTTATGAGACTTTCGTAGCCTGTGGCCAAAAGCATTTCAATGGAGACCTGCGTCATAAACTATTGGTTACAGGCGGGTTAGGTGGTATGGGCGGCGCTCAACCCCTAGCTGCGACCATGGCAGGAGCTACTTTCTTGGGTATAGATGTCGATCCTGAGCGTATCAAAAAGCGGATCCAAACACGCTACATCGACAAAATGACCCACGATTATGATGAAGCGATACGTTGGGCGCTGGAGGCCAAAGAAAAAGGAGAAGCCGTATCTATCGGCTTGGTAGGCGATGCCGGTGATGTGCTTGAACGCATGTTGGCAGACAATATCATCCCTGATATCCTAACGGACCAGACTTCGGCTCATGATCCACTCAATGGCTATCGTCCCAATGGACTGACATGGCCTGAGGCTAAGGCTCTCAAAGATTCTGATCCAAAAGAGTATACCCGTCGCTCTAAAAAGAGTATGGCTCGGCACGTAGGCTTTATGCTAGAAATGCAAAAGCGTGGTAGCATCACTTTTGACTATGGCAACAACATTCGCGCCTTTGCAGTAGAGGGCGGCGAGCCGAACGCTTTTGATTTTCCTGGATTTACGCCCGCTTATATCCGTCCGCTCTTTTGCGAGGGCAAAGGACCATTTCGTTGGGTAGCGATGTCGGGTGATCCGGAAGATATTCGTGTCACTGACGAAGCCTTGATAGAAGCTTTTCCTGAAAATACACACCTCATCAATTGGCTCAAGCAAGCGCAAGAAAAAGTAGCTTTCCAAGGTTTACCGGCTCGTATTTGTTGGTTGGGCCTTGGCGAACGCAAGAAAGCAGGCCTCATTTTCAATGAACTCGTCCGTTCTGGCAAAGTCAAAGCGCCAATTGTGATCGGTCGTGATCATCTTGATTGTGGATCAGTAGCTTCTCCCAATCGCGAGACTGAAGGGATGCTCGACGGCAGTGATGCTGTTTCGGATTGGGCACTACTCAACCTCATGGGCAGTACCAGTGGCGGTGCCACTTGGGTTTCTTTCCATCATGGTGGTGGAGTAGGCATTGGCTATTCGCAGCATGCCGGTATGGTCGTTGTCGCTGATGGTAGCGAGCGTGCCGATCAATGTATCGGTCGAGTGCTACACACTGATCCTGCTATGGGCGTATTTCGCCACAAAGATGCTGGCTATGAGATCGCAGCCCGCAAGAGTACAGAATTTGGACTTGATATATGAAACTAATAGGCCCTTATACGCAACTTCTCAGTCTTGCCAATCTCCCCCTCAAAGGAGCTTTGGGAGATGAACAACTCGAGATTATCTCCGAAGCAGGCATCTTGGTCGCAGAGGGGAAAATCAAGGCCGTCGGAAAATTTGAAGCACTACGCAAAGAGTATCAACTCTCTGATGCTCAGATTGAAGAGGTAAATAGTGGCCAAGTAGCTATGCCGGGCTTTGTTGATGCGCATACGCATATTTGTTTCGGTGGATCGAGGGCGATGGATTTCGCTGCGCGGAACGGTGGCAAAAGCTATCAGGAAATCGCGGCGGCTGGCGGTGGTATCTGGAGTTCTGTGAAACATACCCGAGCCGCTAGTGCAAATGAATTGCAAGCTAATATCATGGATCGCCTCTCGCAGATGATCAGTTGGGGCGTAACTACCGCTGAGATCAAGAGCGGCTATGGCTTATCCGTAGAGCATGAACTCAAGCAATTGCGGGCGATCAAGCAGGCCAAGGAAAATACGCCGCTCGATATCATCGCGACTTGTTTAGCGGCTCACATTGTTCCACGTGATTTTGACGGAGATGAAAGTGAGTATCTCAAGATGATCCTCCATGATTTGGTGGGCACGATTAAAGCAGAGGGCCTTGCTCAACGCTTTGATGCCTTTGTCGAAGAAAATGCTTTTAGCGTTCGGCTAAGCCGACCCTATCTAGAAGTGCTCAAATCAATGGGATTTGGTATCACGATACATGGCGATCAGTTTTCGACTGGAGGGAGCGCATTAGCAGTGGAGATCAGTGCGATGAGTGTAGATCATCTAGAAGCCTCTGGCGAACGCGAAATCGAGCAATTGAGTCAGTCAGAAGTGATCCCCGTCGCCTTGCCCGGAGCAAGTTTGGGCTTAGGCTGTGCCTTTGCGCCCGCCCGAAAATTGTTGGATGCGGGTACGAGTCTCGCGATCGCCAGTGATTGGAATCCGGGTAGTGCTCCGATGGGAGACTTACTGACTCAAGCAGCGATCTTTGCTTCTTTTCAAAAACTATCCTCTGCCGAAGTCTTTGCTGCTCTAACGTTCCGCGCCGCGGCAGCCTTAGGACTGACGCATATCGGCCGCTTAGAAACTGATTTCCAGGCTGATTGGATTGCTTTTGAGACGGATGATTTTCGGGAGATTTTATATCAACAAGGACGGATGCGCCCAACCCAAGTCTGGAAAAAAGGGATAAAACTACTAACATGAAGTACTATTCTGGCCCCAATGATGAATCTTGGAATGGTAGGTCTGATCCAGGCTATTGGTATCAGCAAATTAGTAAGTTGCCTCTAAGGCAAATATCCGCTCATACGGGCGGAGCTTATGCCTTATTGGGTTATGCTTGTGAAGAAGGCGTAATCCGTAATCAAGGTCGTCCGGGAGCAGCGGCTGGTCCCAGTGCATTTCGCCAACAATTGGGTTCTACTGCTTGGCATTTGGGGGATACGGAAGTATTTGACGCCGGAGATTTAGTGTGTCGAGAGGGTGATTTGGAAGGCTGCCAAACCGAATATGCGGCAGGGATCGAAACGCTTTTAACACACAACTATTTTCCCGTTGGGATTGGAGGTGGGCATGATATTGCCTTTGGAACCTATAGCGGAGTACGCAACTTCCTCGGCACTGATTCTCGCTTGGGGATCATTAATTTTGACGCTCATTTTGATTTGAGAGCGCCCAACGAAAGCAGTAACTCTGGCACACCCTTCTATCAAGCCTACCAACAGCAAAAGAGCTTGGGACATCCGATGGACTATCTAGTTTTGGGGATTCAGCAAGCAGCAAATACGGCGACGCTTTTCAAAACGGCTCAGGAAAGTGGTACTCAGTTTATCTTCAACGATCAACTGTGGGAGGGTTTGGAACCTACGGCGATTACTGATTTTCTGGAGCCTCTAGATGCTGTCTATTTGACGATTGATATGGATGTGTTTGCCTCTGCTTATGCACCGGGCGTCAGTGCGGCTTCTCCAATGGGAATCAGTCCCGCAAAGGTGATGACATACTTGCTGCCTATCCTCAAAAGTGGTAAAGTAGTGGCCATCGATCTTGCTGAGTTGAGTCCTGCGCATGATACTCAGGCACAGACGGCTAAACTTGCCGCACGGCTGCTCAATTGGATATTGCAGACTATTAAGTCATAAACCCTCTTAGGAGCACTTTTTATTTGCTCAGAATCTTGGGTAGTGCGCAGCTAATCTATGGTGAGAGAATGCTTCTTGTTGCTTTCTATGACTATTTTGCGTTTCGGGAACCTTAATTAATCGCCTCAGTTGGGGTGGATTTCTTCAAACTATGATAGAAATATCACTGAAATAGAAGGTCTTTGTTCATAAGATGCTGATAGTCAGCAAAACCTTACCATAAATTAGTGGCGTACCACCGGATCTTTCGATTTTGATATTTTCTAAATCTGATTCCTCTAAGTTTCTGATCATTCCAATAAACTGACCACGGTATTCGCTACTAAATTTTAATGGTTTTTTAACAATTTCCGTGTTGAGTCAAAAGCATTGCTTTTCGAGTTGAAACATCCCCTTCCGCAAACGCCCCTTCAAAGGTGCTAGCGGGTTTTAGTGAGGGATGAAATCCTTCCAAATTTTACATCAGGCCCATTTGAAGGG
>JBGCFA010000230.1:0-7530 GCA_045106675.1 Bacteroidia bacterium | reverse complement strand
AGTCGGAGGCAAATGGGGCAGTGGCTTCGATCATCACAATGCCGAAAAAATCCTCAATGACGCCATCGACGCGGGGATCAACTTTATCGATACGGCTGATGTCTACGAAAGTGGAGAGAGCGAAACGGCCGTTGGCAAAGTGGTCCGTAGTCGCTCCGAATCAGTCTATGTCGCCACCAAATGCGGGCGTCAACTCAATCCGCATACAGCGGAGGCCTATACTGTCGATGCCTTGCGCGCTTTTGTGGAGGACAGCCTGCGGCGAACGGGCCTAGAACGATTGGACCTCATCCAATTGCATTGCCCGCCTACCGAGCTGTATTATCATCCTGAGGTATTTGGTCTATTCGAAGACCTCCAAAAAGAAGGCAAAATCCAGCATCTCGGTGTTTCCGTCGAAAAGGTCGAGGAAGCCCTCAAAGCCATCGAATATGACAATGTGGTCTCTGTGCAGATCATCTTCAATATGTTTCGCCATCGTCCGGCGGACTTGTTTTTTGAGCAAGCCCAACGCAAAAATGTGGGCATCATCGTACGAGTACCGCTTGCTAGCGGCTTATTGACGGGCAAATATCATTCTGAGATGACGTTCGGCGCAGGCGACCATCGTAACTTCAATCGCAATGGAGAGGCCTTTGATAAGGGGGAAACCTTCTCTGGCGTACCCTTTGAAATCGGTCTTGATGCGGCCTCTGAGCTGAGCGAATTATTTGGCGGCAATGCGCACATGGCCCAATGGGCCCTGCGTTGGGCCTTGATGTTTCCAGCAGTGAGTACGGTCATTCCCGGTGCTTCTCGTCCCGAGCAAGTACATAGCAATTTGCAAAGTCTCAGTTTGCCGTCCCTGACGAACGCTCAAATGGAAGGCGTCAAGGCTATTTATGAGCAACAGATTAAGCCGATCGTGCATCATTTGTGGTAGTTTTCACGCTGGCAGGGTTTCAAATCCTGTCAGCGTGAAAATTATCTACATTCTCGGCTTAGGTGGTTTGCTCGCTTTGAACCACGTTTGTGCGCCTTTGCGATTGACTTTCCGGCGATAGAGTTTGCCTTCGCTGACGAGATAGAGTTGATCTAGGGCGGCTCCGCCGAACGCTAGAGCTTGATTGCTAGGCGTTGGGCTTTGCATGATATACTGAATCCGTCCCAATTGATCCGCGACTTGGATGCCCATATTGGTGGCTGAATAGCTAAAATTATTTTGATCGACGCAGATCGCACTTGGCGCTGCAGTCGCTTGGCTATAAGGAATATGGTAGTGGATGTAAGCTTGCCCAGCCGCCAGCTCGCCGCGTTCGCTAAGGCGAAAAGAATACCCAAAAACTTGTCCTGAAAGACCCACATTAAGGAAACTCCCTTCGGCTGAAAGCGCCAAAGCAGTAGGGACTGCTCCCGTACTCGTTTGATAAATCGTATTGGCATCGGGGGATAATAAACCAATGCCAGCCGTATTGGGCTGAGTAAAATAGAGCCCTTTGGGGCTTGTCATGAGTTTGTTTACGACTTGACCTTGCATGACCAAAGTGGCCTGATTGGCTTCGGCAAAGGCCATCACAAGTTTCCCCGCAGGGTTGGCCACAAAGAGGCGTCCGTCAGGCCCAAAGCTGATGCCCGCAGGCTGAAAACCCAGTTTTTGAAAAAGAATCGCTTCGCCTTTTTTGTCTATATAATAAATGGCAGAGTCCGCCAAATTGCTGAAAAAGACCGTTCCTCCGGCATCGACTGTCAATTGGTCTATGTTTTGGCGTTCCGCGAATAGCGGTACCCACTCCTCTCCCTCGATCAAAAGATCTAAACCTTGATACTGATCTAAATGAGTAGCGGGACGCTGGGGGTAGTCCTCCCAAAGCCAAACCAATGCTTCCGGCAGTATCTTGCGTGCCCCTTGGCTATTATGACCTTGATCGCCCCAGATATGATGATTTTCATAGCCTGCCCATTCTAAAGCAGAAAGCATATCTTGATTGGCCATCCACCAATCTCCAGCGTAGATATTGAGGTCATTGCTGCCGTCTTCGAGGAACACACGAATGGGGCGTGGCTCAGACTTACGTACCAAGGTCGGAAACTCATCTCCCCCTCTCAAGCCAACGTAAGTGCCGATGGTACTGAGTACCCGTGAAAATTGATCAGGGCGTTCCCAAGCGACATTGAAGGCACAAATCCCTCCCGAACTAGCCCCTGCGATGCTACGATCGTTTGGGTCTTCGCTCAGACGATAATTTAGACTGACGGCTGGGAGCAATTCATCCAGCAAAAATCGTGAGTAGCGATCCCCCATTGCGTCATATTCAAAGCTTCGATTGTAGCGAGGAAAAGCTGTCGAGTCAGTTGCAAGTACTTTGCCATGATCCACAAAGATGCCGATGGTAACGGGTACTTTGCCCAAAGCGATAAGGGAATCCATCACCTGCGGTAAACGCCAGCCTTCTGCTCTGCCCAAGCCATCTTGTACGACCATGACACAAGCCGCTTTGGCAGGATCATATTGAGCGGGGATATATAACCAATAGTCTCGAACCGTTTCGGGATACACTTCACTTTGCAGAGAAAAAGGACCTTCGATGCGACTTTGGGCAAAGCTGGTCAGTATTAGACCCGACAATAGACAACTTAGAAGAATGGATTTCATGGATGATAAATTTAGGCGATAATAGCACACTTTGGTGGGGCTTACAAATGAGGGCTTACTTTGCGAATCATCTCATCCTAATCCTTTTTTCAATATTTTCCTGCCAATAAGCAAGTTTTAATTTTGATATTTAAGCAGCTTGAGGTACTTTTTGTTATTGCCCCAAAACGCAACATATTCAACGAAATCTCTCATTTATCATGGCTACTTACAATCTTAAAGTCAACGGTAAGTCCCAGCAAGTAGAGGTCGCCTCTGATACACCACTTTTGTGGGTATTGCGCGACAGTTTACAGCTAGTAGGGACTAAGTATGGCTGCGGGATCGCTCAATGCGGTGCCTGTACAGTCAATCTCGATGGTGTTGCTGTGCGTTCTTGCTCAGTGCCCGTATCTGCTGCTGGTGATAAGGATATCACGACTATCGAAGGTCTCTCTGACAAGGTCGACCATCCTTTGCAGCAAGCATGGATTGAGCATGACGTTCCGCAATGCGGCTACTGTCAAGCTGGCCAGATTATGAATGCTGCGGCGCTCCTCAAGCGCAATCCTAATCCTAGCGATGAGGATATCGATGCTGCCATGGACGGTAATATTTGCCGTTGTGGTACTTATTTACGTATCAAAGCTGCCATCAAAACTGCTGCCAAAAATATGGGCTAACCCACAACCTAATTCACATGAGTTTAATCAAAACAAGCTATAACAGAAGATCCTTTTTGAAGGTATCTACCGCCGCTAGTGGCGGCATGGTCTTGGGGTTTAGTTGGCTAGCGTCATGCACACCTTCTACTACTGAGGCTCAAGCCAAGGCAATGCCCAAAGAGTGGTTTGATATCAATGCATTCCTCAAAGTAGGAGACAATGGTATCGTAACCATCATGTCCCCTAATCCCGAAATCGGCCAAAACGTCAAGACTTCTATGCCCATGATTGTGGCGGAAGAGCTTGATATCGATTGGAAAGATGTCATCGTAGAGCAAGCAGGACTGAATACAGTAAAGTACCAACGCCAGATTGCTGGTGGTAGTCAATCTATTCGACATGGCTGGCCGGGCCTTCGTATGGCAGGTGCAGCAGCTCGTCATATGTTGGTGGAAGCAGCAGCTGTAACATTGGCGGTTCCAGCATCGGAACTCACCACTAAAAACGGCAAAATCACCCATGAGAAGAGTGGCAAATCACTTGGCTATGGTGAAGTAGCCTCAGCGGCTGCTAGCATTGAAGTGCCGGGAGAAGTTGCGCTCAAAGATCCTAAAGACTTCAAAATCATTGGTACCAGTCGTAGCAATGTCGATCTCAGTGAGATCATTACTGGTAAGCCATTATTTGGGCTAGATATACAACGAGATGGTATGCTGATCGCGATGATCGAGCATCCACCTGCCTTTGGGATGAAGCTAAAATCCCTCGATGCAAGCATGGCCAAAAGCATGTCGGGTATCAAAGATGTATTTAGCTTCAAAACCTATCCGACCGAGATCGAAAAAACATGGTCTGACACCAATGCTTATCCTGAGCTAGTCGCCATTGTCGGCAATACTACTTGGGAAGTGATGAAGGCCAAGAAAGCCTTGAAGATAGAATGGGAACAGGACACCAAAGCTGAAAATACAGCCGAGCATGTTGCTGAGCTAGATAAACTAATCTCCAAAGCTGCGGCTGAGCCTTCCCGTCAGGACGGAAATCCCGACCAAGCGTTCCGCAAGGCGGCCCAAGTAATAGAACGCTCTTACTCAGCTCCCTTCTTGGCTCACAATACAATGGAGCCGATGAACTTTTTTGCTGATGTAAAAGCAGATAAAGCTGAATTGGTAGGACCAGTCCAAACACCTGAGAACCAACGCAAAACCACTGCAGCAGCACTGGGTATGAGCGAAGATCAAGTTACGGTCATGATGACTCGTATGGGTGGAGGCTTCGGACGACGTCTTTATGGCCACTTTGGTACTGAGGCGGCGCGAATTTCACAAGAGGTCAAAGCTCCTGTGAAATTGGTCTATACACGTGAAGACGATATGACACAAGGCACTTACCGCCCTGCTTATAAGGTTACTTACAAAGCGGGTCTTGATGCCGATAATAATCTGATCGCCTGGCAAGTACGTGGTGCGGGATCTAATGATAGCCCGCTCTTTGCCAATCGTTTCCCTGCGGGAACGGTAGACAATTATAAGGCGGAGGAATATCGCATGTCTTCCAATATTTCTACGGGTGCTTGGCGGGCTCCTCGCTCAAACTTTATCGCTTATGCCGAGCAATCCTTTTTGGATGAAGTGGCCGAAGCGGCAGGGAAAGACCCGATTGAGTTTCGCTTGGGATTATTTCAGCGTGCGATAGAGCGCCCCGTTGGGGAACGCAATGACTATGACGCTGAGCGTTATGCGGGTGTCTTGAAACTCGTCAAAGAAAAAGCAAATTGGGGGAAAGAAACGCCCGGTATTTCTCGCGGTGTTTCGGCCTACTATTGCCACAACTCTTATGTCGCCCAAGTGGTAGACGTAGAGATGGTGGACAATGAACCCAAGGTCAAAAAGGTCTGGTGTGCGGTAGATTGTGGGATCGTAATCAGTCCCACAGGTGCCAATAACCAATTGGAAGGCGGCATCGTCGATGGAATCGGACATGCGATGTATAGTGCGATGACTTTTGCGGATGGCAAACCAGAGCAAAACAATTTTCATCAATATCGCTTGATTCGCCACAGTGAAGCCCCAATGGAGATCGAGACTTTCTTTGTCCAAAACGGCATCGATCCGACTGGATTAGGTGAGCCGGGTATGCCTCCAGTTGCGGCAGCCCTCGCCAATGCAGTTTACCAAGCTACCGGTACTCGCTGGCGTAATCAGCCATTTATCAACGAAACATCCCCAATGTTGGAGGAAACAGAAAAACGTTCTGTACCAACGGGTTGATGATAATACAAGGTATTTGATATTGTGGCGGCGCATCCCGAAAGTTTTCGGGATTGCGCCGCCACATTTTTTTTATGAAACCTCCAGTGGCACCTCCCGCGAAAAAGCGGTTTCAAAGGCTACTACCGTATTGGTCCCTTCGACGCCTTCGATGGTTTGAATCTTTTCATAAACGATGTCGCGCAAATGCTGGTTATTGATCGCGTAGATCTTGACCATGATGGCGTAGCGCCCGGCGATATTGACACAATCCACGATTTCAGGGATGGTTTCAAGTTTGCGGAGGACGGGCTGCATAAATCGTGCGTGAGTCAACATCAAAGAGGTGAAGGCACATGTCTCATAGCCCAAGCGACCCGGATCAAGCAAAAACACAGCTTCCTTGAGCACCCCTGTCTTCTTCAATTTGCGCACTCGTTGGTGAATGAGCGAATTAGAAACTTTGAGCTGCTGGGCTAGCTGAGCGAAGGGGATACGGGCGTC
The DNA here is from genome assembly GCA_045106675.1 of Bacteroidia bacterium. Classification (GTDB taxonomy): domain Bacteria; phylum Bacteroidota; class Bacteroidia; order J057; family J057; genus JBCAWW01. The sequence continues at coordinate 1,501 of JBGCFA010000230.1, read as the reverse complement.
CTCAGTGAGAATAGCCATGATTTCAAGATCTAGAGGATCAAATTGATTTTTGAGCAAACGATAGGCCATGATAAACTGTCATTTTGTTTGAAATCGAAAGGGTATTTATAGATATTGACACAAAATTAAGTATAAAGAAACAATTATTGGTATGATTCGATATTGATATGGTCAATATGATTAATTTTGTCCTATAAATTTAAATCAAATCATCCATGCAACTACAAGCCATTTTATCAGTAAGTCTCATCTTATTTTCTGTCATCGACATCGTCGGCTCCCTGCCAGTGATCATTGATCTCAAAAGGCAAGGAATAAAGATTCATGCTGGAATGGCTACCATGATTGCTGGAGCCTTGATGGTGGGATTCTTATTTTTTGGAGCCTCGATGCTGCACCTATTTGGGATAGAAGTCAATTCGTTCGCCTTGGCGGGCTCCCTGATCATCTTTTTTATCGGTCTAGAGATGACTTTGGGGATTCGATTTTTCAAAGAAGATCAAGAAGGGAGTAGTTCTGGCACGATTGTCCCGATTGCGTTTCCGCTGGTGGCCGGTGCCGGAACGCTAACCACTATCCTTTCTCTCAAAGCTCAGTTTGACTATCTCAGTATCATCGCGGGCATACTGGCCAATTTGCTATTAGTATTTGTCGTATTACGCTCCTCCGGCTGGTTAGCTCGAAAGATGAGTCCCCAATTGATCGGGACATTGCGCAAAGTATTTGGCATCTTATTGATTGCCATTGCTTTCCAAATGTTGCGGGCCAATCTCTAGCGGATCAAGGTGATCGTACCACTACGCTCAAAGCTTTCGCCGCTATTTAAATTCCCCAACAAACGATAAACATATACTCCTTCCGGGACGGTACGGCCACTAGCGGTACGACCGTCCCAACTTTGGTCTAGAGCATTGAAACGAATAATTTCAGCACCCCAACGATCAAATATGATAGCAGTCATTTGTGGCACTCCTTCTCCTTTAAAAAGGAATTCATCGTTTTGGCCGTCCCCATTGGGCGAAAATGCATTTGGGGCAAATATGATCCCATCGGGGATGATTTCGATGTCTAACGTATAATCCGTCGGACAGACAAAAAACTTATTGTAGGCAGTCAAACGGATGCTATAAATGCCTGTGTCATCAAAATCGATGCTAGGTGCTGTCTGTTCTGAGCCGCGCCCATCCCCAAAGTCCCATAGATAGGCAAGGGCCCCTTCACTTTGGTTGATCAATTGGAGGGGGAGTTGGGACACTAAGATCGGACTCACTGGATCGGTAGCAAACAAAGCGTTCGCCGGAGGCGTATTGGGGATCGTCAGACTCAGGGTATCCTCACACCCAAGCTGATCAACTACGCTCACTAGATAATCTCCTCCCAAGACATCAATCACTTGATCGCCCGTTTCGCTGGGAAGGTTTGACCATTCATAAAGATAGGGTTCGGTCCCACCAATACTCATCACACTGGCTCCGCCATTCGCCCAATCACAAAAGGCTTC
>JBGCFA010000023.1:0-18049 GCA_045106675.1 Bacteroidia bacterium | reverse complement strand
TGTGAGATGTCTTCTTCCTCTTCGCTATAGCGAACGCGTGTGTCCAGTGCGCTACGATCAGCATAGCTGAGATTCCAACCTTCATAGAGCTTTGCTTGCTCTTCGCTCCAACTAAAGTAATATAGGCTGAGATCGTTTTGCAAACCTTCTCGCATGATGGCTTCTGTCGTGATCGCTCCGACCAATCGATGGTCTGGGTGGCCACTATCACCGTCTGGACCAAAAGTGATCACAATGTCTGGCTTGATGCGTTTGATTTGCGCTGTTAGTTGGTCGCGGAGGTCAAACATTTGGCCAAAATATGCTCCCATGCCATTCTGAAAGCCCATGCCGTCGAGTAAATCCAAATGGATCGGATGAGGATGAATGCCCAATTTTTCGCAGGCACATATCAATTCTTGGCGACGCACCGCTATCAAAGAGTCCCCGGCTGGTATTCCCGCATGATCGGTAACGCCATTACGTCCATCAGTGGCGATCAACAAATAGACTTCATGTTCCTTGCCATATTGGGCCAACAATGGACTCATTGTAGTCTCATCATCAGGATGCGCAAAGATCGCTAATATCGTCTTGGGTGTGTTGCTTTGGGAGCTAGGTTTTTGACAACTCAAAGCCCCAAGGAGTAGCAAAATCAGTAGTAGTCTCATAGGCCTCGGATTAAGCTAAATATACGTAATTTCGCTGCATGCGAGAGCCAAAGGAAGTATTGCAGCAGTATTGGGGCTATCCAGATTTCAGACCTTTACAAGAGGATATTATTCGTAATACCCTCGCGGGCAATGATACCTTGGCTTTGCTCCCAACGGGCGGCGGTAAATCGCTCTGTTTCCAAGTGCCGGGCCTGGTACAAGATGGGCTGACGCTGGTGATTTCACCTTTGATTGCTTTGATGAAAGATCAGGTTGAAAGTCTCAATCGACTCGGTATTCCTGCTACCTATATCAATAGTAGTCTCGCTTATCATCAGATAGACAGCCGTTTACAGGGCGCGATGGATGGGGTTTATCGCTTTTTATACCTCGCACCGGAGCGGATTCAAACGGATATGTTTAAGCTTCGTTTGCCCGAGATGCCTGTCAAGCTGCTAGCCGTAGATGAGGCACATTGTATCTCTCAGTGGGGGTACGACTTTCGGCCTTCTTATCTTGAGATTGCCGCTATTCGCGAACGCTTACCCAATGTGCCCGTCATTGCATTGACTGCTTCTGCGACCCCAGAAGTGCAGGACGATATTCTGGATAAACTCCAAATGACTAAGGCGCAAGTATTTCGAAAAAGCTTTCGTCGGTCCAATTTGCGCTATTTCATGATCGCAGAGGAAAACGTTCCGGCACGGATACTCAAAATCTGCCAGCGTACCCTCGGCACCGGAATCGTCTATGCACGTACCCGCAAACTCACCACTCAGTTAGCAAAATATTTACAGGAGCAAGAGATATCCGCAGCGGCCTATCATGGAGGTCTCAAAAGTTCCGAGCGAAGCAAAATTCAGCAAGATTGGCTCGAAGATCGTACTAGAGTCATTGTCGCGACCAATGCGTTTGGGATGGGGATCGACAAGCCGAACGTGAGATTTGTAGTGCATCACAATTTGCCTTTTGATCTTGAAAGCTACTATCAGGAAGCGGGTAGGGGAGGACGAGATGGTGAAACGGCGCTAGCCATTGCCTTTGCCAATCCAGCTGATGTCAATCAATTACAAAGCTGGAATGCCGAGAAATATCCCTCTTGGGAACAATTGACGCGGCATTACAATGGACTGTGCAATTACTATCAAGTGGCAAAAGAGGGCTTTGTTGGTGAGTCGCACCCTTTTCATGTGTCCGAGATTTGTCAGTCCCTTGGAGAACAAGCAATTCCGCTATACAACTCGATCAGGCTGCTTGAAAATGAGGGGCTGCTTCACTTTAGCGCTGATAGTGATGATTTTGCCTATTTACAAATGGTAGCAAGACCGCAAGATTTGCTGATTTTTAAACAGCAGCATCCGGTTATGGCCGATTTGATTGACTTTATTTTGCGGAGTTTGGGAGGAGATGTTTATACCAACGATAAACGCTTTTTTCCAGAGCCTTGGGCGAGGAAATTGGATATGCCGCCTTTAGACCTCTATGCTCAACTCGAACGACTCGATCAACATGGTTTGATCCATTATCAGGCGCCTTCCCAAGAACCGAGTATTCGCTTTTTGAAACCACGACAGCGTCTCAATAAAAAATTACTCAACTGGGATAAGTATACCTTCCTGCGTCAGCAGAGCAATCTGCGGCTCAAAGAGATGCTCAACTATGTCGAAAGCAAAAGTCTCTGTCGTCAGCTACTGATCCAACAGTATTTTGGCGAAAATGTCCATGAGCCTTGTGGTCGTTGCGATGTCTGTATTGGCAGGCATAAGACCAAAGTCAACGATGATGAATTTGCCAGTATTCGCACTGCATTATTGCAATTTATCCAAGAAAAAACGCCCCTATATCGGGACGCTTTGGCTGAGTGTAGAGAGGGTACGGCGGCGCAAAGAGAAAAAGTATTGCGGCACTTATTAGATCAGAAAGTGGTTTTAGCGGATCAAATGGGTCGATTGGGCTTAGCTGAGAAGTAGGCCGGACTCCGCTGCGCGGAACGCGCTTTCGAACGAGCGCAGTGAGGAGAAGTCTAAAACCTCTCCCGTTCCGTGAAGCGGCCAAACCATTATATCTTAACCAACTTCTTTCCATTCCAACGGTACTGACTCGTCGTATTGACATTGTACTGAGTACGAGGCATGTCATCTTGCCCATCTTCGGGATAGATACTCTCCCCATCCTGATTGATGATGGTAATCACTCCTTTTTGCCCCTCTGGATCAGCTGGAGCGATCAATCTCTGAGAAGAAAAATACGGACCATCACCGACACCTGTATCCTCACCAAAATAGTGTAAACGTTGACCGTCGAAGGCGAAAATCTTATAGCCTCCCATCTGACCACATGAATATGCCGACCAATGGATATAGAGCAAATCGTTCACCAAAGGTACTCCCATAGGTCCTCGATTGAGATATTGGTCTATAAACTGAGTGGCTTTGATTCCCCGAAAAGAGAGCTCCTGGACAGTTTTACCTTGATAGATCACTTTGATCTTAGTATGCCAAAGCGAATCTCCTTCCCCCAATAAGAAAAAGTAGTCTGGGTCCTGACCGCTGCGCTGAATGTAGTTCGTAATCAATGGCTTCCAGACATAAGCTACTTTGCCTTGATAAAGTATTTTGCACCAAGGGGCGACTTTATCATTGATGGTATCGGAGCCTTCGTTACCTAATAATCTGATAGCCGTACCGGCATTGACGTTGGCTACTATTTTAGAATCTAAACTAGGGGCAGAACGAAGGTTAACGGCATCGGCAAAGACGAAGGCAAGGCTGCTAAATTGCGAATAATCTGAAGTATTGTCTTGAGCGAAAAGACTGCTTAGGCTAATAGAAAGGGCAAGGATACTGAGCAATAAAGTTTTCATCGTGATTTATTTATGATCCCAAATAGTCAAATGCTAGGCATAGGCGATGCAGCTTTTGATTATTCGTAGGCTTTGGGCGATTATTTGCTTTTCCCTACCTTATTGATCCAAACCCGAATTCTATGCTTAGCTACCACTTGCGTTTTACACTGATATCCTTGATTTTTCTCTTTTTTGCCTGCCAACCTCCGGCAACGCCCGCCCTTAATGGCACAAAATGGCACAAATTGACGCTTTCTTTCAATGGACCTGAGAGTTCCGAAACAGCGGAGAAAAACCCTTTTACCGACTATCGTCTTTGGGTTACTTTTACGCAAGGAGACAAAAGTTATAAAGTAGCGGGCTTTTATGCGGCAGATGGCGATGCTGCCGAAAGTAGTGCCGAAACTGGTAATGTATGGCAAGTCCGCTTTAGACCAGATCAAGAAGGGATTTGGACCTACAAAGCCTCGTTCCGCGAAGGGGAAGACATCGTGATCTCAGATGATGCTAGCGCTGGAACTGCAACGGCCTTTGATGGTGAATCAGGTGAAATTCTTGTTGGTCCTGCTCCTAAGGGCGAAAAAGGGCGCCTCATACGTGGAGATAAACGCTATTTGTATTATGGTGAAACGGGAGAGGCATTTCTTAAAGGAGGTGCTGATAGTCCTGAAAACTTCTTGGGTTATGCTGATTTTGACGGGACTCGCAAGGGCAAAGCTCCCGAAGAGCGCGAAGGAGAAGCTACTGCTAAAGCTAATTTACATACCTACGCCCCGCACGAAAAAGATTGGCAAACCGGCGATCTAACTTGGCAAGGCGGTAAAGGAAAAGGTATGGTAGGAGCCTTGAATTATCTTGCAGGCAAGGGCATGAATTCCGTTTATTTTCTCACCCTCAATATTGATGGCGATGGCAAAGATGTTTGGCCGTATACGGGCTATGATGTGCGTGATCGTTTTGATTGTAGTAAGCTCGATCAGTGGGAATTGATCTTTGACCACATGGATAAGCTGGGTCTGATGCTCCATATCGTAACCCAAGAAACCGAAAATGAAAAGCTCCTAGATGATGGTGATACGGGCCGTGAACGCAAATTATATTATCGAGAATTGATTGCTCGCTTTGCCCATCACAAAGGCGTTACATGGAATATGGGGGAAGAAAATGGTCCCGCAGACTTCTCGCCCAACGGTCAAAACCTAGCGCAACAAAAGGCAATGGTAGCCTATTTCAAAACCCATGATCCCTATCAAAACTTAGTGGTGATTCATTCGCATTCGCATAAAAAACTCCGCTATGAGATGTTTGATCGATTGCTTGATGATCCTTATTTAGATGGTATCTCCATTCAGGTCGCCGATCGTTGGGATTCACATCAAGATACCAAAGACTGGATTGCCAAGTCTGCCGAAATGGGGCGTCCATGGATTGTCAGCATTGATGAAATTGGCCATTTTTCTCGCGGAGTAGACAATGACGCTCGTCCTAACAATAATCAAGATTCTGTAAGAGCAGAAGTACTTTGGGGTAATCTGATGTCTGGTGGAGCAGGCGCAGAGTGGTATTTTGGGTACAAGAATCCTGAAAATGATCTTGGGTGCGAAGATTGGCGCTCTCGTGAAAACGTCTGGAACTATACACGTCATGCCCTCGATTTTTTCAATCAACATCTGCCGTTTTCTGATATGTATCCTGCGGATGAACGCTTGGCTGGAGACAAAGCTTATTGTTTTGCCAAGGCAGGGGAGGTATATGCAGTTTATTTCCTCTTCGGAGGAACGGCTAGCCTCGATCTGAGGGACCAGCAAGGTGATTTTAGTCTACGTTGGTACGATCCACGCAATGGTGGTGATCTGCAGACAGCTTCTATTACGGAGATTAGTGGGGGGGGCCTTGCCGAACTCGGGAGTCCTCCCAATGATCCTGATAAAGACTGGGTCGTTCTGGTACAGAAAAAATAAATAAAATAAGAAGGAACCCTGAGTTCAAAACGATTTAGATTTTATTGATTTTAATCATCTCGCAATTTTCCTGCATGGATATAATTGGAGGGAAATCTGTTTCGGTCTAGCTTTAGACCACTCAACTGATATAAACAGATCTAAATAATAGAGATATGATTACTCGTGTACTTTGTTGCATTTTTGGATGCTGCATAAGTTTAGCTGCTTGGGGGCAAGACCGTACGATCAGGGGTACGGTGAGTGCTGCGGATGATGGACAAATGCTTGCTGGGGCGACGGTGATGCTATTAGGGACCAATCAGGGGATTAATACTGATGACCAAGGCAAATTTAGCCTCAGTGTATCAAGCGATAATGATAGTCTGAGAGTTTCCTATTACGGGTATCAAAGTCAAAACGTAGGTATTGGGACTCAAACGACATTAAACATTCGCCTTCTCCCTGATGAGAAAAGTCTCGACGAAGTCGTCGTAGTTGGTTATGGTACGATGCGGAAAAGTGATCTTACTGGCTCGGTTTATTCGGTCAAAGGAGAAGATTTGATCAAAAACCCTTCTGCCAATCCCTTACAAGCATTGCAAGGAAAAGTACCGGGTGTGCAGGTTAGTAGCGCTTCTGGTAATCCGGGCGAGAGTCCTATCGTGCGGATCCGAGGTATCGCAACTTTGCTCGGCGGCGCTGGTCCCGTTTATGTAGTGGATGGAGTGATTTTGGATGATATCAGTTTTCTTAATAGTGGCGATATCGAATCAATCGAGGTCTTGAAAGACGCCTCAGCCACTGCGATCTATGGTACCCGCGGTGCGAATGGAGTGATCATTATTACTACCAAACGAGGAGAAGAAGGTGATCCTGTGGTCAATTTGCGGATTTCTCGGAGTTTTGAATCTGTCGCCAATAAAATAGACTTACTCAACGGCCGAGAGTTCGCCGAAGTCGTAAATGAAATCTTCCCTGCGACCTACAACAATCTTGACTTATTGCCGAATGTGGATTGGCAGGACCTGGTTTTTCAGGATGCAGCGCCGATTCAGCAATATGAGCTTTCCGCTTCAGCTGCTCAGGATCGACATACTTATTATATCGGTGGGAGTTATTACCAACAAGAAGGGATCATCCAGCGTTCTGCTTATGAGCGGATTACGCTTAAACTCAACAATAGCTTCAAGGCGGCTTCCTTTTTGACCATCGGCAACAATCTCACTTTTGCGCAGGAAAAAAAGGACTTTGGCCCCAATGTGGTAGCGAGTGCTTATCGGGCATGGCCTACCAATGAACCCTTTGATGATAATGGCGATTTTGTCGAGGTCATGGGAAGTGGCAATCCATTGGCTGCTTTGGCTTATGGCGAAAACTTTAGTCGAAAATTACGTGGCATCGCGAACATATATGCAGAGGCCCGCTTTTTAAAAGATTTTACCTTTCGTAGCAGTTATCAGGTTGATCTCGCCTATATCAAAAGCACTTCTTTTAGCCCCGTCTTCTATGTTTCGCCGACGCAGCAAAACGAAACCAGTGATTTGTCCAAAACTGCCCGCGATGAAGCGACTTGGATTTGGGAAAACATCCTACGCTACAACAAAGAAATCAAAGAGCATCGTTTAGAGGTATTGGCTGGCTACACCGCCCAATCGACTAAGCGGGAGGGGCTAACTGGAAATATTGAAAATCTATTGAGAGAAAGCCCTGAGTTTTACTACCTCAACGCAGGCGACGGTACTACTATCAATGCCTTCAACAATCTCGAAAGCTTTGCCTATGTCTCTTACCTCTTCCGACTCAATTATGTGTTTAAGGACCGTTATCTCTTCACCGGAACATTTAGAAGGGATGGCTCGTCTAAATTTGGTCCCAACAATCGTTACGGCAATTTTCCTTCTCTCGCCTTAGGTTGGCGAATATCTGAAGAAGCGTTCCTCGCAGGGGTATCCTCCTTGAATAACTTGAAGCTAAGAGCCAGTTGGGGTATCAATGGCAATGACCAGATTCCTTTCCGTTCGCGCTTTGCACGAGTTAATGGCAATAGTCTGGAAGCCGTATTTGGTAGAGACGAATCCCTATTTCCCGGTGCGACTTTGGCAGATGCTGGTAATCCCAATTTGCAGTGGGAGGACACCGAAACTTATGATGTCGGGCTTGAGTTTGCTTTTTTTGACAATAAGCTAAGCGGAGAAATTGACTACTATAACAAACGCACCAATAAGGTATTGGTCCCACTCCTTTTACCGGCCCATTTTGGGAACGGTCCGTTTCGTAGGGTGGTCTTTAATGCGGCAGATATCCGCAATGTAGGTTGGGAGTTATTTGTCAACTGGAAAGAGCAGAAGGGGGATTTTGTCTATAGTATCGGTCTGCTGGGTTCGAAAGTTAGCAATACGACTTTGGATATTGGCGCAGCGGATGAGTTTATCCAAGATGGAAGTCTTGGCAATGGACAGTTGGTTACGCGCACAGAAACAGGCATTGCGGTAGGCTCCTTTTATGGCTACAAAGTGGCGGGAGTATTTCAAAATGAAGCTGAACTAGAACAATTTGCTCGTTTATCAGGGCAGCGAGTAGGTGATTTACGCTATGAAGACCTCAATGCTGATGGCGTGATTACGACTGCGGACCGGACGGTATTGGGTTCATACATTCCCGATTATCTTTTTGGACTCAATTTTTCTTTAGGATATAAAGGCTTTGGCTTTGATGCCGATATCCAAGGGCAACAAGGCAATGAAATCTACAATGGAAAACGGGCCGTAAGACCTGAGTTGTACAACTATGAAGGCTATATCCGCGACCGTTGGACTGGAGAAGGCACGAGCGATACTCAGCCAAGGGTTACAACAGGAGGGACCAACTATACTCCTTCTGATTGGTTTATTGAAGATGGATCATTTTTGAGGCTGCGTAGCATAACGCTTAGTTATACGCTGCCGCAGCGCATCGTCAACCGCCTCAAAATGCAGGATATTAGGATTTTGGCTAGAGGGACCAATCTTTATACGCTTACTCGTTTCTCTGGCTATAGCCCCGAACTCGCGAGTTCCAATGTCCTCTCCTCTGGGATTGATTTGGGGACTTATCCGATTACGTCTGTTTATACTATTGGGCTAAATCTTTCCTTCTAAGCATCATGAAAAATACTCGACTAAATACTCTCATCGGTTTTGTCCTGAGCGCGTTGCTGCTAACCACCAGCAGTTGTAGTGAGGACTTTTTGGAAATCGGTTTATTTGCTGAGTTAGAGGAATCTAATTTCATGCAAACCGAATCTGATGCAATACTCGCTACCAATGCGATCTATAATGTATTGCGAGAATGGCGCTATCATGGTGGTTTTCCCATCATCGATATCATGTCAGACGATGCCGGTAAAGGCAGCAATCCCGCTGATGGTATTCAAATACAAGCTTTTGATGACTTTAGCTATACACCCGATGCCGCCTCTGTGAGTGGTTGGTATTCACAACTCTATGTCGGTATCAAACGGGCCAATCTCGTGATTAGTCGGACGCCAGATATCGTAGAGATGAGCGATATGAGCAAAGCTCAACGTATGGCTGAGGCTCAATTTTTACGCGCTTTGACCTACTTTCAGCTAGTGCGAGTTTATGGTGATGTGCCTTTGGTCCTTAGCGTCAACCCCGAACGCAAAGTCCCCCGCAGTCCCGCTAGCGAGATTTATGAACTGATCATAGAAGATTTGCTATTCGCAGCCGATGCATTACCGGAACAAAGTGATTATCCAGGAGAAGCGTTCGGCAGGGCCAGCAGAGGAGCGGCCAAAGCCTTACTGGCTAAAGTCTATCTATTTCGCGACGACTTTGTCAATGCGGAGAAGTATGCGCTTGAAGTGATCAATTCGGGAGAATATAGCCTTGATCCGAATTTTGGACACGCGCTTTCCCGAGATGGTGAGTTTGGCCCCGGTTCGATCTTTGAAATTGGTGCTACGGCCGAAGGATTTGGAGACGGCGGACATCAATACGGCAATACCCAAGGTGTGCGCGCTGGACCCGATAGAGGTTGGGGCTTCAATCGACCTTCTTATAATCTGATCCAATCATTTGAAGCGGGAGACCCACGGATGGATGCGACTATCGCATTTTTGGGCGAAGAGTTAGACGGAGTCGTCATCCAAGGAGACCCGACCACGCCCGATACTACCTACTTTGAAGGCAGCAATGTGATCAAAGAATTGGAATGTTATAATCAAAAAACGTGGACTCCGGGCACTACGCCACTTTCGTCTTGGGGGCACAATGTACGGATGATACGCTATGCTGATGTGCTGTTAATGGCTGCCGAGGCCTTGAACGAAAACGGCAAAGCCAGTGAAGCGCTCAATTACCTCAACCAAGTGCGCGAAAGAGCGAGAGAAGGCAATAATAGTGTTCTCGCTGACATCACCGAAACCGGACAAACTGCCTTACGGCAACTGATATGGGATGAGCGGCGTTCTGAATTAGCAATGGAACAACACCGCTTCTTTGATCTCGTCCGAACCGGGCAAGCTACTGCGGTCTTAGGGCCATTTGGATTTGTCGAAGGCAAACATGAATTATTTCCGATACCCCAAAGTGAAATCGACCTCTCAGAAGGTACCCTGACGCAAAACCCTGGCTGGTAACTTTTGGGTTAGAAAATATTTACAAACTTAAACTCAACGAAAGAACTACTATATCAAGATCATGAAAAAAATCAATCTAAACCTTGTTTACCTCTGTGCAATCAGCATTTTGATGCTCTCTGCCTGTAAAGAAGAATTGCCCGAAGCCTTGACCGTAAGTGCGATTGAAGCCAGCGGTACAGACCTCAAAACGGGAGATGCTGTCACCAAGGACCTTAATGGAGCTGCTGCTGCGAGTGATGTGCCACTAGATGCTGTTATAACTGTCGCATTTAACAAAGCCTTGGATGCTAGTACCGCTACGGCTGCCAATGTCAGCCTCAATGATGGGACTGATGAAGTCGCATTGAGCGTTAGCGCTACAGGTTCCTCTCTGACGATTACGCCTAACGAAGCACTCAATCGAGGAATCGTCTATATCTTGACGCTTAACGGTGGCCTGATGGCTGATGACGCGGGTTTGTTGAGCCAAACTACCAGAACCTTTACTGCTGCGGGAAGAGCTGCAGTAAATCCCCCGCAAGCGGCGACACAACAAGCTTATTTCAAATTAGACGGCAACGCCAACTCTACTGTCGGCACTTATGAAGGGGCCGAAACTAGTATTAGCTATGGTTTGGATCGTTTTGGCAATATCGGATCAGCCGCAGAATTTGACGGTGATCTAAGTATCATCGAAGTGCCTAATGGAGATCAATTATTGACCGACAATTGGACCTTGAGTTACTGGCTGCAAGTAAATTCCATAGATCATGTCGGCGGTCATTTTGTGATGGGAATCGGCGATCTCTACGGATTTTTTATCGAAATACCGGGTAATATGAGTTCGATGAAGTTTACGGGGCGTTATCAGAAGGATAATAACACCACCTTACCCAATGACTTTTTTATCAATGCGGATGGCAAAGATGCCAACAATGGCGGCTGGGAAGCCATCGAATATGAAGCGGACCTCTCTAGCACTGGCGGCCTGGCAAATATCTTTGACCAAAAATGGGCGCATATGATCGTTACCTACAATGCAGCTACGAATAAACGCTCGCTCTATCTCAATGGGGTATTGATCGAGACTGATAACTTCAATGCGGTCGCTGATTTGTCAAGTATTACAGGGCTTACCTTTGATGACAGTGGCGCGGGTGCAGATGTGATCGGCAAAGCTTTGGCTTTTGGCTTTAATCATGATCTTACGACTACACATTGGAGTGATACGCCATGGGGCGATTACAATAAGGTGGATGCCAATCACTTCAAAGGCTCTTTGGATGATATCCGCTTCTTTGATGCTGCTTTTTCAGAGGCAGATGCGATGGATCTTTACAATGCTGAAAAGCCTTAACTATATCAGACTAAGACTGACATAGGCCTTAAACTGAGTTTGGGGCTATGTCAGTGTTTTTTTTATTCGTCATCTTTTCCCTTATGCTACGCGAACGCTTACCTCTATTAATACTTGGTCTTTCATTGATCCTTTTTGCTTGCAAAGAAGATCCACCAGAGCCGCCAACACCTGACTTTTTGCAATTGATCTCAGCAAAAGTGGGAACGACGACGCTGACAATCGATCAATTAGTTGAGGAAGCGCCTTTAGATCAACCGATCGTAATTCGCTTTGCCTTGGCGCTTGATGTTCAAGCCACTGATGGACAAATATCCATCTTAGACGAAAGCAATAATGAGATCGCCATTAGTTTGGCTTTTTTAGACAATAACAAAACCATCTCGGCCCGTCCCGATCAAGCTCTGTCTTCAGCTGCTAGCTATACTTTAGTCCTCGGTAGCGGCCTCAAAACTCCTGAGGGCAATACTTTTCCGGGGGCAAGTTTTCCCTTTGAGACGTTACAATTGCCGCTAATATTAGAAGAGATTAGCCTCAATGGAGTAAATATGGACAGCAGCGCAAAGCTACTGGACACTCCCCTGAGTTTTGAAATCAAAGTTCGCTTCTCGCATCCAGTGGAGAAAAACGATTTGGAGAGTAGTATCATCCTAACGCGAGGCAATACATCCCTCGACTTCGAGATTCAAGACTTGGACGGAGAGGCTAAATACTTCTCTATCCAAAATACTAGCTCTGCTAGTCATATCGAGCGGCATACATTGAACATCAGTGCTAGCCTCAAATCGAAGCAAAATAATCCCTTCGATGGCTTCAATAAGCGTTTTTATACTGCACTTGACATTACGCCGAAGTTTCCTTTAATCTCCGACGATGCCCTCTTGACCAAAGTACAGGAGCAGACTTTCAAATACTTCTGGGACTTCGCCCATCCCGTCAGTGGACTTACCCGTGAGCGCAATACTTCTGGCGATATCGTTACTTCTGGAGGCTCTGGCTTTGGAGTGATGGCGATACTGGTAGGGATTGAAAGAGGTTTTATTAGTCGTGCTGATGGAGTCGAACGTCTGGAAACCATCGTTTCCTTTTTGGATCAAGCAGACCGCTTTCACGGCGCTTGGTCGCACTGGCTCAATGGAGTCAGCGGCAATGTGGTAGCGTTCAGCGCAGATGACAATGGAGGAGATCTCGTCGAAACCTCCTTTATGGCAATGGGGCTGATCTGTGCCCGGCAATATCTTGATGATCAGGTGGTAAACGAAGCCAGCTTGATGAACGAAATCAATGCCCTCTTGGAGTCGATAGAATGGGATTGGTACACACAAGGAGGGCAAAGTGCTTTGTACTGGCACTGGTCTCCCAACTTTGGATGGGTCAAAAACCATCGCATCTCAGGCTATAATGAAGCTCTGATTACTTATCTCATGGCCGCGACCTCGACGACCCATCCGATTGACTCAACTATTTATGATACAGGCTGGGCTCGTAACGGTAGTATGGTCAATGGCAATAGTTATTATAATATCAATCTGCCTTTGGGACCAGCACTGGGAGGGCCATTATTTTTCGAGCAATACACCTTCTTAGGCGTCAATCCTTCTGGACTGTCTGATCAATACGCTGATTATCAGCAGCAAGTCGTCAATCACAGTCTGATCAACTATCAATATTGCATCGACAATCCCAATAATTATGTGGGCTATAGTGCTGATTGTTGGGGCTTGACTGCTAGCGATGGCAATACTGGCTACTCTGCCCACTCTCCCACCAATGACCGAGGCGTGATCACCCCAACTGCGGCCTTGTCCTCCATGCCTTTTACACCTACTGAGTCTATGGCTGCGCTAAAGCATTTTTACTATGTGCTGGGCGACAAACTTTGGGGGCCTTATGGTTTTTATGATGCCTTTAATCTTACCGAAGGCTGGGTGGCTGATTCCTACCTCGCTATCGATCAAGGGCCGATTATCTGCATGATCGAAAACCATCGTAGCGGTTTGCTCTGGAATTTGTTTATGTCAGCGCCGGAAGTGCAAAACGGATTAGATAAGCTAGACTTTAGCTATTAAGAGACTGCTCATTCTTGCGTTCATTTTGTAGAGGCCGGCCTTGCCGAACGCTTGGGCCCATGTATTGGTATGGATAGAATCGAAGCCATTATGGCTTAGTAAAAGAGATAAGCCTGAGCCGCTATTCTGCTAACAATCCTAAATAATGCTCGCAACTCGCGACGCTATAGCCTATCAATTGGTTTTGCGGGAGACTCATACCCATTTCGAGCCAGGTCGAAAGGATACCCAAAGTAGAAGATGATAATGCCTTGGCCAGAACTTGAGCAGTAGGACTGGCTGAGATTGGAGGAGCAGTCTGCTTAAGAAAGTATGCCTCAATCATCATTTGAAAATGATCAACCACCAATTTGCCCCCTCCTTTGCCTAACATGGCTCTGGCCAGATCATAATTGTCCGCAGCATGCTGATAAAATTGGGTAAAAAAATCCTTGTGATTCGTGGCTATTTCATGTCCCATCTTTGGACCGAGCTGGTCATTGGCACTGAAAAGTAGGTGCTGCTTATTTTCAAAGTGAGCGTAAAAAGTAGATCTCCCCACATCTGCTCGGTCAATGATGTCTTGCACCGAAACCGCATCATATCCCTTTTCGAGGATCAATTCGATCAAGCTATTAAATAACATTCTACGCGTTCGCAGGATGCGTCGGTCCGTTTTCTTCTCTATCATGATTATGGACTTTTTAGACGATCTGTTCAGTAACGGCCATTTGACGCTGATTGTGGCTTGTTGCTTTGGCTGTTGACCCTTTCTTTTGTGAAAGATACAGATTGTCCGAAATCAAACATAGTGTTCGATAAAATGATACATCTTTCCAAGCTTAGCAAAAATTATCCCTTGAGTGGAGGCCAATCATTTTTGGCTTTAGACCAACTCGACCTTCGCATAGAGCAAGGCCAATCCGTAGCGATTGTGGGCAAATCGGGTAGTGGTAAATCAACCCTCCTCAATCTACTCTCTGGCATAGATCGCCCTTCCTCCGGTGCAATCCATATTGACAATCAGTCTATCAATGAATTGCCTGAAAAACAGATGGCAAAGTGGCGGGGCCAGCGAATAGGGATCATATTCCAGTTTTTTCAACTGATATCGACTTTGACGACGCTTGAAAACCTCTTGCTCGCGATGGATTTTGTCAATAAGATCCCAAAAGGAGAACGAGAGAAAAGAGCTTTGGATTTGTTGACTCAAGTTGATATCGAAGAACAAGCGGCGAAATTTCCGCAAGCACTTTCTGGGGGGCAACAACAGAGAGTTGCCATCGCACGAGCTATGGCCAATGATCCTGATATCATCCTCGCTGACGAACCAACAGGTAATCTGGATAGCCAGACCACGGCAGAGATTATGCAACTATTTGCCCGCCTACGAGAGCTTGGTAAAACAGTAATCATGGTGACCCATGATGTTGAAGCGGCCCAAAATGCCGAACGCATTATCCGCCTCAAAGACGGCCGAATTGAAAGTGATACCTTCCAAAACAATCATACAGATGCGTAGCAGTTGGCAAAAGATCAATCGAGATATTCAGGCCAATCGATCGCGCGTATTGCTAGGCAGTTTGGCGATCATGGTGGCATCCTTTGTCTTGATGACGGTGAGTAGTTCCTTTTGGGTGTTACGTCGTGAGATAGCGCGTGATTTTTTAGAGACTCATCCCCAAGATGCGAGTCTTGTATTTGCGCTTGATAGCAGCAAAAATATCGTGGACAGCCTCAAGGCCATGTCAGGCATTGAAGCAGCCGAATTACGACAAAGCTTAGAAGGACGCATAGAAATCGCCCCGAATGTATGGCGGCGCATCATCCTTTTTGCGGTTCATGATTTTGCTGAACAAGGCATCAACCAAGCGTTCCCCGAGCGAGGGGCAAAAATCCCAGCTATCGGTGAAGTACTGATCGAACGAGCCTGTGTCTCAGTAGCAGAAACTCAAATAGGGGAGGATATAAAGGTATTGATCGGAAGAGGGACTAAACAAAGCCTCAAAGTAAGCGGTGTCGTCCACGACCCTGCCCAAGCACCGGGATGGATGCATTCGGAAGTATTTGGGTATATCCGTCCCGGAACGATGAGCTTGCTCGGACTTCCCGTAGCCGAGTCTAAAGTGAGTCTACGTTTCAAGACCACTCCTCAGAGCCTTGCCCAATCGCGTCAAAACGTAAAGCGTATTCGTGATGCATTGGAAAATCAAGGCTTTGATATCTATCGTAGCATTGTACCACCTCCAGCGACCCATCCACATCAACGCCAGTTGGAAACCTTACTTTCCCTTTTGATGGTCTTTAGCGTATTGAGTTTACTGCTTTCTGGGGTCGTGGTAGCCAATATCACCCGTGGGTTTATGTTCCGCCAGATCAGACAGATCGGAATCATGAAAACCATTGGTGGAGAAAATAAAGCTTTACAAAAGCTCTATGCTGGATTTTTCCTTTTTATGATAGTATTGGCTATCCCATTGGGCTGGCTATTGAGTATCCCAGCTAGTCGCGCTTTTATGGATTTTGTGGTGGGACAACTCAATTTTTCGCTCGCGAATGCATGGCCTCCTTTGGGATTAATGCTCTTACAATGGAGTTTGAGTTTTGCGATTCCCTTTGGTTTTGGGATGTGGAGTCTGCGTCAGGTACTAAAAAAAACCGCGCTTGAGGCCCTTGACGATCATGGTTTGCCGCAAAATGATCTTCCAAAAACTAAGACTGATTTTCTTGGGCGTTTATTATCGCCAGCGATGCGGCTGAGTTTACGCAATGCATTTCGCCAAAGACGCCGAGCTTGGTTGACGATTACTTCTCTAGGGCTTGGGGGCGCTGCATTTATGGCTTCTTTCAATGTACAGGCGGCTTGGGTGCAGACCGTCGCAGATGTGCAAAATCAACAGAGACATGATGTAGATATTCGCTTTGGGGAGGCCGTCTTCGCCGAACGCTTGGACAGTGTTTTGAGTAAGCTGCCTAGTATCAATATGGCTGAATATTGGTCCTCTGATTTGGTGTATGCTCGTTTTCAAGATCGTACTGAGAGTCTTCGATTCTCCTTGGTTACTATGCCTGAGGACGCGCGTTTTTTTGAGCCGCAGATCATTGAAGGGCGAGCTCCTAATCCCAATGCCAGAGCGATAGAAGGGATGGCAAACCGAGCTTTGACTTTTTTAGAATCGGAGATAAAAGTTGGTCAATGCATCGAAATCATCCAAGATACCGCTTTGATCAAAGTCAAAATAGTAGGGATTAATTATGAAGCCGATGCTCCACCCACTGTTTACCTTGCCCAAAATCAGTTAGACTCTAATAATGAGGGAGCGCGAGCAGTATCTTTTCTCCGTATTAGCCATCATGAGCATACTGAGCAGAGCCAGTCCTTCTTACTCAAGGAGCTAGAAGAGGTATTTGCAGAGGAAGGGATATTAGTGGCGAGTAGCAAGGAAGCTCATGTGATTGATCAAAATTTTGCAGACCACTTTTCCATCATCATCAACATCTTACTGATTGTCGCAATCCTCTTGGGTTTGGTAGGTTTCCTCGGTTTATCATCGACCATGAGCATGAATGTACTTGAACGGATTCGCGAATATGGCATCATGCAAGCGATCGGCGCGACCCAAGCACAGGTATATTGGCAGATAATCGGCGAAGTGGGCTTATTGGCGACTGTGAGTTGGGGTGTGGCCTGTTTACTGGCGATTCCCTTTTCCTATGGAGTGGGCAATGTGATCGGCAAAGTGGGTTTGTTGCGACCTCTTGAGCTTCAGATAGATGGATTCGCGCTGATGGCTTGTCTGTTGGGCATGCTGTTGATCAGTTTTCTATTGGGTTTACTACCCATCATCGAGCTGCGGCGCAACTCCATCCGTAATGTCTTTCAATATGAGTAGGGAGATTTATTAGCGGTTCTCTGCTTCGCAGAACGCTTGTATGCATGGACGTATGCAATACGTCCCTACAATTGGCCAAATGTAGCGGTCTATTGCATAGACCGACTTGCATCGTTCTGCGAAGCAGGGCAAAAAAAAAGAAACACCTAGCAGAGGTGATCATTCAACTCAAAGCTCCAGTCCTGCATAATAGCCCGTATCAATGTCTTTGCGAGCCTTGGTGAAATAAGTGATCTGTCCCACATGATAGGAAAAGTGTTCCACGACGTGGACGAGGATACTGACGCCTGTTTCTTCAAAGCCTTGTACTAGATAGGCTTTGCTCAGATCGTCTTCGTTGAGTTCGGCGAGCGTTTTTTGGATTTCCTCTGCGAGAACGCTCAGTTCTTTTAGTAGTTGCTGAGTTGGTAAGGGACCTCGTTCCGAGAACTCTATGTCACGTTGGCGGGAGTCTGGCGTTCGGCCAAGGCCGGAAACCAACCACTGTCGCACATTGCCACAGAGGTGCAAGACAAGGTTGCCGACGCTATTGCTGTTTTCATTAGGACGATACCATACATCCTCTTCGCTTAGTTGGTCTAAGCATTGGCGGATACGGGGGATGGATTCCTGAACGAGGCGTCTGTGAGACTCTTGAATGAGGAGTGTAGAGAGAGACATGAATCAGATTTTGTCTCAAAATACGGAAGAATTGCCTTGAGCTTGGAAAC
>JBGCFA010000229.1:0-7566 GCA_045106675.1 Bacteroidia bacterium | reverse complement strand
CCTGCGATCAATTTAAATGGCACTAAGCCCTGATCGTGATACATCGCAAGGATTCCATCAAATTTGCGATAAGTAAGAGAACCAAAAAAGCCATCGGCTGGATAAGGTCCCATTACTTTGACTCCTTTGTTTTTGAGTTCGCGAATAGCGGGTGCAATCACATCCTCTTCCTCTTTACCGATAAGCCCACTATCACCCGCATGCGGATTGAGACCTAAGATGGCAATACGAGGTTGAGTAATGCCAAAATCTTGCCTGAGCGTTTGATCGAGCATCAAGCCTTTGCGGAAAATCTTATCTACAGAAATATTTTGTGCGACATCTTGAATCGCTACATGATTGGTTACGAGGCCGACACGCAGTTCGTCCGACACCATCAGCATCAGATTGTCCTGTACATTGAAAGCTTGAGCGAGGAGTTCGGTATGACCGGTAAAACGCTCATCGTGCCGTTGAAAACTGGCTTTGTCCACTGGCATGGTGATCATCGCATCTAGTTCTTGGTGCTGAGCATCTTCGACGGCTCGTTTGACCGCTTCATAAGCTACCAAACCACTGGCTTCTGAGGGTTTGCCTATATCAATCCGCTCAAGGTCTGAAACGCAATCAATGACGTTTAGCTTACGGTTTTGGGCCTGCGAAGGCTTTTGCACCATGATGTAGTGAAATTTTTCCACTCCCATCACTTTGCGATAAATATTGATTACCCGTGAAGAACCATAAACGATCGGTATACACATATCGACCAGAGCGGGATCTTGAAAGGCTTGGATGATGAGTTCAGGGCCTATACCGCTGACATCGCCGATGGTGATTCCGACTCTTAGTTTACGATGTTTTGGTTTTCTACGATTTGGCATGAAAAATCAATTATTGGTAAGCCTAATTAGGCTTGGCCGTATTGTTGAATAAATTGAAAAAGTAAGCGTACGCCTACTCCAGTACCGTTTTTGCCACGGTACGAATCTGGGCTAAAGCGCCAAGACGGTCCTGCGATATCTAAGTGAATCCAAGGATAATCCGTAAAGGCTTCTAAAAACTTGCCCGCTGTAATGGCGCCTGCTTCGCGCCCTCCTATATTTTTTTGATCCGCAATGTCACTTTTGAGCATATCCTTATACTCTTCCCAAAGCGGAAATTCTACGAGTCGTTCATAAACTGTTTCACCAGCCGCTTTGAGGGCCGATTTTTGGCTTTCGTCCGCTGTTGCCATCATCGGTATGCCGGGGCTACCTACAGCAACCACCGAAGCTCCCGTAAGAGTGGCTAGGTCAATCACCAATTCTGGATCATATTGCTTGGCATAGGCCAATGCATCTGCCAAAATCATTCGGCCTTCAGCGTCAGTATTCAGTACTTCGACGGTGGAGCCATCGTACATTTCGATCACATCACCGGGGACATAAGCGTTTTGACCGGGTCGATTGTCAGTCGCAGGGATGAGACCGATCACCCAAACATCAGATTTCGCTTCCGCTAGGCCGCAGATTGCACCGACTACGGCTGCTGCTCCGCCCATATCTGCCTTCATGAAATCCATGCTATTAGCAGTAGGTTTTAGACTCAAGCCACCAGTATCGTATACCACTCCCTTACCGACCAAAATGACGGGTTTTTCATTGCGTGGATTGGCAGGCTTATGCTCCATGATCGAAAAAGTCGGTGGATCAATACTGCCCAAATTTACGGCAAGTAATCCTCCCATTTTCAAGGCTTGGATTTTGGCTTTGTGAAGCACCTCGACCTCAAAACCATATTGCTCACCATAACTTCTGATGCGGCGACTGAGTTCTTCAGCGGTGAGAGTAATGACTGGCTCATTGACCAAATCTCGACCAATACTGGTTGCATCAGCCATGATACGGCCTGTTTCTATTGCTGCCTCTAGGGCATCACCGCTTCCTAGAATGTGGACGCTATTGAGATCTGCGGCCTTGGCCTCAGATTTATAGATATTGAATTGGTAGCCACTGAGCAAAAAACCTTCAGTAATGGCAGTTGCTAGTGAGCGATCTTGCTCAATGTCGGCTACAGCCAAGACGATCAATTCGTAGCCATAGTCGTTGGCTAGCTGAGTTGCTTGGTGAGCCGCCTTGCGGAACGCTTCGGCATTTGGCTTTGCTCCCATCCCAATCGTAAGCAGCGTTTTGCCGTCTTGATTGAGCAACTGACGCTTACCGCTATCGGTGGCAGCGTTCTCCGAAGGAGCAATCGAAAAAAGAGCTGAGGTCTGGTTTGCGAATTCTTCAGAGAGAAATGCTACCAAAAGTGTATTTTTGTCCGTCTTCGGAAAATCGGGGGCTAAGATTGCCTTCATAGAGCCAAATTACCACAAAAGATGGATAATCTGAAACCCAAGAAACATCTGGGACAGCATTTCTTACGTGATCCGCTAACCGCGGAACGTATTGCCAACAGCTTGAAAGCCAGGCCCGAACAGCAAGTAGTCGAAATTGGACCGGGTCAAGGTGTTCTGACTGACTTGCTTTGGCCTAAATACTCAGAACTACAGCTCGTTGAGGTTGATCCTGAGGCGGTCGCTTGGTTGAATCAACATTATGGAGAAAACGGTCCCAAGATCGTGCATCAGGACATCCTAAAGTGGGAACCTAAAGCGCACCTGCAAGCAAATGCTGCCTTTATTGGCAATTTGCCTTACAATATTAGCTCGCCTATCTTCTTTTCCCTGCTCGAAAATCTGGAATATATCGAAGAGGGAGTTTTTATGATCCAAAAAGAGGTGGCTCAACGGATCTGTGCCAATGAAGGCAGTAAAACTTATGGCATTTTGAGTGTATTGTTAGGTGCATACTTTGAACGCAGTTATGAGTTTAGCGTACCACCGCATGTTTTTAGGCCTCCACCTAAGGTGCAAAGTGGAGTAATCAGATTGGTGCGTAAAACGGACTTGCCAACAGTGCCATTCGTAAAGCTCAAACGCCTTGTCAAAGCAGCTTTCAATCAGCGACGTAAAACCCTGCGTAATGCCCTCAAAGTGGTGGAAATGGAACCCTTTCCAGATCAAGAGGTGATTTTGAAACTACGTGCGGAACAACTCCCTGTTGAGAAATTTGTAGAATTGGTGGGTTATATGAAGTAAGCCGCTCATGAAATCATTTCTTGCATCCTTCGGTTTGTTTAGTGAGGCTGAGATAGAAGCAGTCTTATCCCTAGGAAAGACTGAACGCCTTGCCAAAGGAGAATTTTTTATCAAAGAAGGGAGTGTTTGTCGCAAACTAGCCTTTGTCAAGTCCGGTCTTGTGCGTACATACTATCACTCAAGTAGTAGCGAGGAAATCACTTATTGCTTTTTTTTTGAGGGGCAAATGCTTTCTGCGTATTCGTCTTTGATCACTGGTGAGGCTACTAGTGAAAATCTAGAAGCTTTGGCTGATACGGAATTATTTGTGCTCTCAAAGGCAACCTTAGATGAATTGGTCGCAAGCGATACTCGTTGGCTCTTATTGACTAAAATCATTGCCGAGCAACAGTATCTTGAACTGGAGAAAAGAATTTTCCTCCTGCAAAAAGAAAAGGCGGAAAAGCGTTATGCAGATTTGTTGCAGAGCCAACCTGAATATTTACAGCACATACCATTACAATATCTGGCCTCTTATCTGGGGATCACCCAAAGGCATTTGAGCCGTTTGCGCAAAGGAGATTCTTTTTAGACAAATGTCCTATGTCTGGTCTATGGCCTTGATTTATTTGCGGCTAAAGATCGTAAATGAAAAATATTCTCATCATCAACGGCCATCCCAATCCCGATAGCTACAATTATGCCTTAGCGGAGGCTTATCAAAAAGGAGCGCAAGAAGCCGCCGCTAATGTTACTCATCTCAAGCTCGCTGTTTTAGATTTTGATCCCAATCTACGGTATGGCCATCAAAAAGAGCTTCCACTCGAAGCGGATTTACAAATGGCTACGCAGCAAATCCAAGCGGCTGACCATCTGGTATGGCTGTTTCCCTTATGGTGGTATAGCTATCCGGCTTTGATGAAGGGATTTATTGACCGAGTATTTTTGTCAGGAGTCGCCTTCAAATATCAACCCAATAAGCTGTTGCCTCAAAAGTTACTCAAAGGTAAAAGTGCACGTATCATTATCACGGCTGATACTCCTTATTGGTATTATCGTTTTTTTATGAAAAGCCCCGCCACCCAACAACTGAAAAAAGGAACGCTTGAGTTTTCGGGTATCAGTCCCGTAAAAGTTACTTATATCGGGCCTATCAGAAATGCGTCATCTTCTTATTTGACGCGAAACCTTCAAAGCTTAGAGGCTTTAGGGCGTCAACTGAAATGATATCCGCTATTCGCGGAACGCTTGGGTTGATTTTACCGCAGGCAGGTTTCTAATTCAACTGGAATATATATAACCTCCACTTAATTTGTAGACTACTCGATTGGCAAAATTGACCCCGCGTTTGAGGGCCGGTGTACCTAAGCGTTCTGCGAGCAGGAAAAGACGATAGACGATAGCGTTCCACGCAGTCTGGAAAAATCCATTCTTGGCATAACGAGTTACGGCTAGCACTTCTTTTTTGCGGGCGGCAAGGTCTTGGTGTGTCTTTGAACCTTGGTGAACGCGATATTGAGATAGTAGATCGGGGATAGTGAGAAACTGCTTTTGGGCTAGTAGCATATCCAACCAAAACTTCCAGTCGAAGGCATAGTGGAGGCGTTCGTCGAGACGCAACTCACTAGGCCGCCAAAAAGTAGAAGGCTGCAAATTGAGGCAAGTACGCTTGACAAAACTGAGATTAGCCGCCTGCGGTTCAACGGGAATATCTTCCAACCATTTACCGTTTTGGCTAACAAAGATGCCTCCACCAGTGATGACATCTACTTCAGTTCGCTGTTCAAAAAGCTTGACAATCTTGCTCAAGACGTGTTCGTCATAAAAGAGATCATCCGAATTGAGCCAACAGACGATCTGGCCTTTGGCGCGATCTAAGCCTTTGTTGATGGCGTGGGCCTGTCCTCGGTCGGGCTCTGAGAGATAATGGAGATTGTATTTGCCTTGATAGGAACGCACGATCGCATCGGTCTCGTCCGTAGAACCAGCATCAAAAATGAGGTGTTCCACGAAGGGGTGAGACTGAGATTTGACCGATTCGATGCAGTCCTTGATAAAAGCGCCCTGCATATAAGTTGGCGTGATGACCGTAACGAGGCTTTGCTCCATTTATTTATTTTCCCGCGCGGATTTGTTGGATCAAGGCTTCGATTTCAAGGGTGTCAATACCTTCTTGATAAGCTAGTTGTAAGGCTTTATTGGCTTGCTTCAGTGCTTGATTCTTTTGACCGACTTTGAGTAGAAGGCGAGCGTAGGATTCGTTATTGTAGGCTGCATTTTGTAGTACTACGGAGCGTCTTGCCCAATCGATGGCGTGTTGGAGTTGCTCGCTGTCAGTGACGTATTGGGTGAAATTACGGACTGCTTGATCGAGTGCTTCTGGATCAGTGACGCTATAAGTATCGAAATGATAAATTGCTTTATAGCTATAATCAGCCCAATCTTTTTTGGCTTCCGCATAAACTACTTTGAGAAAACTGGCGGTTTCTCCCTCGTCTTTGATCGCTTTATCAGCTAAAGAAATAGCGTCTAGATAACGATCTTTTTTGTTGGTGAGGGCAGCGGCGATCACTTCTTTTTTGAGGACTTCGGTGATTTTATTGCTGACAGCACGCTCTCCGTGTGTTTTGGCAAACTTCTTTCTTTTTTTGAGGAGGTAGCGAAATTCGGGACCATCCATATCACTAGATAGTTCGCGGATCGCTTCCCAATTGATGGCAGAGCGTAATTGTTTTTCGCTTTGAGTGGCAAAATACTTGCTAGCGGCTTCGCTATAGTCTTCGCCAGCTGCTTTGAGATTGAGGGCGTAACTGTAGAGTTGCTCGGAGCTAGCGGTACCTTCTTCAAACTCTAGTTCTAGTAAGGATTGGTTGCGTGCAGGATTGACTGCTTTGCGGCCTTCGACGAGAAAAGGTTTCGGCGGTTTATAACCGAGGGCACGGTGTACCAATTCTCCTTTATGATTGATAAATAGTAGGGTCGGATAGGCAGTTACTTGATATTTTTGGGCGAAAGCAGGACCGTCGCCTTTTTCCATGTCAAACTTATAGTTGATGAAGTTTTCGTTATAAAACTTCCCTACTTCAGCATCGGTGAAGGTATTGCGGCTCATCATTTTGCAGGGACCGCACCAGACGGTATAGGCATCTACAAAAATCACTTTTCGCTCTTTGCGAGCTTGGGCGAGTGCATCCTCCCATTCGCCATGATAAAAGGTCATGCCTGTTTGAGCCGTTAGCCCAAGGCTGAAAAAACTAAAAAGAATTAGGAAGAAATAGTTACGCATAGGACATCAAAAAATATGAAAATGATCTCGAATCGGCCCCCAAAGCCATTAAGGCATCAATATACAAAATTGTAATATCGGAGCCACATTGCGATATTTGCAGGGTAGTCCATCCTACCAACATGAAACAAATTCTAAGCCTCTTTTGCCTTTGTGTCTGCAGCCTCTCGCTTTGGTCACAAAACGGAACCCTCAGCGGTAAAGTTACGGATGCCGAAACTGGTGATGCTCTCGCGGGCGCAACGGTAATCATTATCGGTACTTATCAAGGGACCTATACCGATGCCGCAGGTAATTATTCCATCAAGGGGATCAAAGGCGGCGACTATTCGGTCAAGTTTTCCTTTGTTGGATATGCTGATGCCATCTATAATGGTCTGAGCGTTCCCGCAGGAGGCTCTAAAATCCAAAATGTTGCGCTTGCAAACTCTATCACTACCTTGGGAGAAGTTGTCATCTACGGAGAATCGCTGATTGACCTAGAAGATGGGAAATCTAGTTCGAAGATTGGTGAGGAGATGATCAACGAGATGTCGGTCAATAACGTCCAAGATGTGGCGGCGATGCAAGTGGGGGTACAAGAAAACCCTGATGGTATCCAAATCCGAGGTGGCCGTGTATATGAAACTGAATATCTGGTTGATGGTATAAATGCACAAGATCCCTTGGCTGGAACAGGTTTTGGAGTAGATGTCAATGCTGGAGCCGTGAAACAAGTAGAGGTCATCACGGGTGGTGCTGATGCTGAATATGGTAATGGTAGCTCTGGAGTGATCTTGACGCGTATCAAAGAAGGGGGAAAACGCTGGCAGGTTGACGCAAATTATCGAAGAGATAATCTCGGATTTAATAATAATAGAGGGCCAAGCTGGAATACTGATCAAGCTAATTTCTCTGTCGGTGGACCCATCATAAAAAATAAACTGACTTTCTTTACGAGTGGCAGTTTTTATATGTCGGATGATTATTTTCGTGTTCAAGCGGATCAACTGCACAGTTCACTCTTCCCGACAAATGATTCTTTATTTGCTCCGCGCCAGACCAATAGTTGGTCCCATACGGCTAAACTCGCTTGGACAATTAAGCCGGGAATCAAGATGTCGGTGACCAATCAGCACTCTCTCAATATCAATCAAAGTACTCGTTCGTTGCAGATTATCGGTAACGACGCTGTCGTAACGCCGGGTTTTCAGTATAGCTT
>JBGCFA010000228.1:0-28836 GCA_045106675.1 Bacteroidia bacterium | reverse complement strand
AAATTCAATTTATATCATCCTCTTACTTAATTCATTACTCGGTAGTATTCTAAAATAGTATCAGCGACTTGGCCCAGATTAGCCCCAAATACCATGATTCCATCTTGGTGCCCGCCCATAATTATGATAGGAGTTTGAGGTATGTCTTGATGCTTTGCTATCTCTCCAATTGCTCTAGCCATCTCTGGTGTACCATAAGTGGCCGAAGGATCTGTGGTCGGTAGTTGATTGTAGTAATGCTCCCACATCTGTCTATGATGGATATGTATGACTGCATGGTATCGATCACTCGCAGCATAAATAGCGGCATGAGTCATCGATTCAGAAGAAGCCTTGATCGGCCCTTTGCACCAAAGCCGATTGGTCTGTATATCATAATCATTTACTAGACAAAAATGTTCGCTATCTAGTGCCTTAAGCTCGCCTGTTTGCGTCCCTGAAATGATAAACTCTGATTTTCTATATGGACTCCTTTGGCTGATATTGCCATATCCTACGCCCAAAGTATCGTCCCATCCAATAAATCCTTTTTGATACATGAGCTGACGGTTCAGTTGTAAATCTACTAGGTCATGATCTGATAAGGACACTTCCTTCTCCCACTGCAACTCAAATTTTATATAGCCTTCATCCATCTTGAATTGATCCTTTTTTGGGGAATAATGATACTAATCCTGCTTCACTGGCTGTGCAAATGCCTCGTTCGGTGATCAAGGCACTAACATATTTGGCTGGTGTTACATCAAAGCCATAATTTAATGCAGGGCTACTTTCTGGGCTAAGCCTGACCTTCACTATTTGATCTTGTTCTTGGGACCAACCTTGTATATATCTTACCTCTTCAGAGCCGCGTTCTTCAATCGGGATTTCAGCAAGTCCGTTTCTCAGATTCCAATCTATAGTAGAGGAGGGGAGGGCTACATAAAAAGGCACCTCATTATCCCAAGCTGCCAAAGCTTTGAGATAGGTTCCTATCTTATTGGCTACATCTCCGGTACGAGTCGTACGATCAGTCCCAACTATACACATATCGACTTTTCCATGCTGCATGAGATGGCCTCCGGTATTGTCTGCGATGATAGTATGCGCGATTCCCGCAACGCCCAATTCCCAAGCCGTTATCCTTGCTCCTTGATTGCGTGGACGAGTTTCATCAACCCATACATGTACTGGAATGCCTGCTTGATGCGCTTTATAAATAGGAGCAGTAGCAGTACCCCATTCTATTGTAGCCATTCGGCCTGCATTGCAATGAGTCAAGATATTGATTGGACGCTGATGTTTTTGATAAAGTGCCTCTACTAAGCTTAGGCCATGATCTCCGATCGCATTGCTGATCTCAACTTCCATTTCAACGATCGCATTGGCTGTGGCCAATGCTTTGGTATGGCGTTCTCCGAAGGAGGCCAAAGCATGACTCGCTTCGATCTGCTGATCCAAGGCCCATTGGAGATTAACCGCTGTTGGTCGTGTACTTGCCAATAGTTCGATCTGCTGTTGTAGATATTGTGGTGGAGCTGCTTTGTGCTGCGCTTCGCGAATGGCAAACCAATAACCATAGGCGGCCATAGCACCAATCAGAGGGGCTCCGCGAACCCACATCTCTTTGATCGCTCGGGCGGCTTCGTTGCTATTTCTTATGTCTGCGATGGTAATGAGATGAGGCAAAGAGCGTTGGTCGATGATCTGAACAATATCAGGATTGTTCGGATGGAGCCAAATACTGCGTTCTGGGATCGGCGAAGCCATAAATATTTTCTTGATTTTGGGATGAATTTACAAAACAAAATCCCATTAAATTTGTGTAATAAAATTGATAATTTATGTCCGCCAATCTCGATGCATTACGACAAGCCTACGATACGAAATCCTTTGTTGAAGTAGCGCAGAAATTGATCGTTCAGCTAGCTGAATCTGTCCAGAAATCTATGCTCAAGCAAAGAGAGGAGGTGATCCCTTTTGTGGAAGCAAATGACTTTTGGGAGACTGGGATTCAGACTGATCCGGATAATCCAATGTCAATATTTGAGGCAGTGGAAGCCCAAAGTATCAGATTACATCATCCACGCTATCTCGGGCACCAAATTGCCCCAGTTGTGCCGATGGTTTCATTGGCAGGATTTGCGACTATGCTCCTCAACAATGGCATGGGGACTTATGAGATGGGGATGGCAGGGACGATTATGGAACGCGAAGTCTTAGATATCGTAAGTCAGGCTATTGGTTATGAAGATGACGCTAGTGGCATCATGACTTCAGGTGGAACCTTGGCCAATCTTACAGCTTTGTTGGCGGCAAGGCAAGTGCAATCTGATCACGATATTTGGGAAGATGGATATCAGGATGGTGAACGTATGGCGATCATGGTTTCGGCTGAGGCGCATTATAGTGTGCAAAGAGCTGTGAAAATTATGGGCTGGGGCGAAAAAGGCATTATCAAAATACCCGTTGACGATGCGTTCCGCTTGCGGCCAGAGAAACTGTCGGATGCCTTGGAACAAGCTCGTAAAGATGGCTTAAAAGTGATTGCTGTAGTGGGGAGTGCATGTAGTACTGCGACGGGTTCTTTTGATCCCTTGGATGAGATCGCAGCGTTCTGCGAAGCCGAAAAACTCTGGTTTCATGTCGATGCCGCACATGGAGGACCCGCGGTCTTTTCTCCCACTTATTGTTCCCTGTTAAAGGGTATCGAAAAAGCTGACTCAGTCTTGATGGACTTTCATAAAATGGCCCTTTGCCCGGCTCTTTGTACGGCTTTGATCTTCAAAAATGGCCAAAATTCCTACAAAACTTTTGCTCAGAAAGCGGCTTATCTATGGGAAGACCCCAGTGAGCAAGAATGGCATAATCTGGGTAGACGTACTTTTGAGTGTACCAAGCAAATGATGAGTTTGGCACCATTTATCCTGTTTCGTCAGTTTGGGCCGGAGCTTTTGGGGACTTATGTAGAGACGATGTTTGAGTTGGGGCACGCCTTTGGCGAACGTATCGTCGAGCAAGCAGATTTCGAACTCCTGATCGATCCCGCTTGTAATATTGTATGCTTTAGATATGCGCCTGATATATGTCCCGATTTGAACGTGCTTAATCGGAGTATTAGAGTGAAACTAAGGGACGGGAAGCGTTTTTATATCGTACAGACTGATGTGGCAGGGCAACTGTATTTACGTTGCGCCTTAATGAATCCATTTACCGAGATCGATGACCTACAAGCGTTATTGGATGAGATTCGGACTATTGGAGAAGGATTGTTCGGCTAAAAAAGTTCAGCTTGTCTCCCGTGGAGAACGCCCCATTCGTAATTGAGGAGCCAACGTTTGCGCTTGATACCACCTGCATAGCCCGTGAGTTTGCCATCACTGCCGATGACTCTATGGCAAGGTACAAGGAGAAGGTGTTGATTTCTGCCACAGGCGCTGCCTACTGCTCTGATGGCGTTGGGTGATTTTACCTTCTTGGCTATTTCGAGATACGCTTCGGTTTTGCCTAAAGGGATTTCTGTCAAGGCTCTCCATACTTTGAGTTGGAAGTCTGTGCCTTTGAAGTCTAAAAAAACCGTGAATTTGGTGCGTTTACCGGCAAAATACTCCTCAAGCTGCTCTATGCACTGGAGCAAATGCTCATGGGTCGGATTGATCTCGTAAGTTGGGTAATCAATAAATTTTACAGAAATAATCCCCTGTTCGGAAGTCGTAATCTCAAGTGGACCTTGAGGAGAGTCGAAATATGTTTTGCCAACGAGAGTCATATTAGCGGTCTTTCAGCAATTGTTATACCCAAAGTACGAAAATTCTCAAATCTCGCCTAAAGAAAAACCCCCGCACTACCGGGGGTTGTCATTCCTATGAAAGACACACAACTACTATTGTATACTACTATGATTTTATAACTCGTATAAATGAGAAAATGTTTTGGGAAAATTGTCCTTTTCTACTAGAATCTATATTTAGGCTAAAGGATAAATATAGTAAGCTCGTGTCCAAGCGTTCTGCGAAGTAGCTAAATAAGATTGATCCCTCACTTTTCTTTATTTTAGGCAACTCAATTGTATATTGCTTTAAATGACACCACATGCCTAAAAAGATCAAATACAGTCAATTTGCCTATCAAGGCGATAAGAAGTTTTCTATCAAAGATGCTCCAACCAAGATTGATCCACTTTATGATGATAAAAAGGATTATAAGAAAATATTAGAGGAGTATCGCGAGGAGATCAACGAACGTCAAAATATGATGTACGCCCATAATCGATATGGGCTACTCTTGGTTTTTCAAGCGATGGACGCTGCGGGTAAAGATGGTACTATCAGGCACGTATTAACGGGTGTCAATCCGCATGGTTTACAGATTTTCTCGTTTAAGAAGCCTTCAAGTCATGAATTGGATCATGATTTTCTCTGGCGGACCAATGTGTGTTTGCCCGAGCGTGGACGGATCGGTATTTTTAATCGTAGCTATTATGAGGAGGTCTTGGTGGTGAAGGTACACCCTGAGATTTTGACAAAATACCAGCGTATCCCCAAAGAGCATATTGAAGATGTTGACACAGTTTGGGAAGAGCGTTATGAAGACATTCGCAATCTTGAGCGTTACGCTTCGCGGAACGGTATCCATGTCGTCAAGTTCTTTCTACACGTTTCTAAAGAAGAACAGAAAGAGCGCTTTTTAGCTAGGATTGATGAGCCCGCTAAGAATTGGAAATTTGCAGAATCCGATGTGAAGGAACGCGGTTATTGGGATGATTATCAGCAAGCCTATCAGGATATGATCCGTGCAACGGCTACTCCACACGCACCTTGGTATGTAGTGCCGGCTGACGACAAGAAGAGCATGCGTTTGATTGTATCACAAGTAATCTTGGACCATCTAAAAGAGATGAATATGCATTATCCTAAAGTGGATGATGCCCGCCGTGCGGAACTACAAAACTATCGTGCTCAATTAGAAAACGAGGAATAGACGATTAAGATTTGTCTTTTTCTTCTGTATAGACTTCTAATAAACCCTCTGGTACTGCGGTATGGAGGGTTTTGTTTTCGTGGTCTGCTTGGAGGACAAACTGATCTGTTACCGGAACGAGTAATTCATGACCATTATAGTCAATGGCTAAAACATCTTGTGCTTGACCATCAAAAATGCCTTTTACCGTGCCCATTGGACCGTGAGTTTTATCTACGACCTGATAGCCTACGACTTGAAAAAAGTAAAAATGGCCATCTGGTAATGGTTGTAAATTTTCGATGGGGAAGAAAATCGTATGGGAGCGGAGGCTTTCAGAAGCATCTCGATCGGTATAGCCTTCAAACTGGAGGATGGCATTACCTTTATCCAAAACACGAAATAATGTTAACTTATGAGAGACTAAAGCTTCTCCTTTTTTTGCTAAGTAGAAGCTTTCTTCGCGCTTATATTCTGATAGATTATGTACATCGAACACAGCTCTGACTTCCCCTTTGAGGCCATGTGCTTTGGCGATGTATCCTAGTTCTACACAATCTTTTCTTTCCATAATTGAGATAAAAAAAGCAGAGTCGAGAATAAATCATCGACTCTGCGTTATGTTTTACTTAAGCAGATAGCTTATTCAGCTTTTTTCTCTTCTGCGGGAGCCTCTTCAGCAGCGGGTGCTTCTTCGGCAGGAGCTTCAGCAGCAGGAGCCTCTTCAGCTACTGGAGCAGCTTCTTCGACAACAGTTTCTGCAGCAGCAACTACTTCTTCGGCTACCTCTTCAGCGGCGGGAGCTTCCTCTACTACAGGAGTCTCTTCTACTACTGGTGCTGGCTTAACTACTTTTATCTCTGGCTTATCTGGAACGGGTTCCAAAAGATTACCGTGGATATCAATAGAAACTACCTTCTTCTTTTGCTTGCCGTCTTTTTCTGTACGCCAGCGTCCAAAGATGTTTTCGACTTCCTCTTCAGTTTTACCTTGCTTTTGCAAAGCAAACTTTACAGTAACTCCTGTATGTCTTAGGAGTGAACGTACTGTATTGGTAGGTTGAGCACCAGTGCCTAACCACTTGATTGCAGCATTGTGATCAACGTAAACCTGAGCAGGCTCAGTCAGAGGATTATAATATCCAATTTTCTCAATATATCGGCCATCACGAGGTGAACGTGAGTCAGCTGCGACGATGGAATAATGAGGGGCCTTGGAACGACCTTGTCTTCTTAAACGCAATTTTACTGGCATATAACCACAAATCTTTAATAGGTGAAACAGAGCGCAAATTTATGCTTTCTATTCCTTATTACCAACCCCTTTGTGCAAATATATGTGATACGGGTTTCGTAGTATCCCAAACGCTACCATTTATCGGCATTTCAGCCAGATGTTTGGACCGTATATGTTATGACAGCTTGCCAATCCGGCTTAGTGAAACGAATTTTAGAGTTGGAAATAGTAGGTATTAAGATTCGCTTGTGTTTATCCAAACACTAGCCTCAAGATATTTATCTATCCCAATACACCAGTTCATTCACAAACCAAATAGGTTTAATCAACATTATTTACCCCTAGATGAAAGATTCCCCTACCTTCAAGCCACCTCGGCATCGTTCTTTTCGCTTAGGTCTTCTTCTCACCTTCTTTCTTTTTCTCTCTTTTAACCTCTATTCTCAAGAAATTTGCAACAACAATATCGACGATGACGGCGATGGTTTTGTTGATTGTGCTGATCCTGATTGTGCGCTTTCCACTGAGCAGTCTGTCGTAAACCTGATTACTGATGATGCGGAGGAAGAAGCGACAAGTGTCGAGCTTCTTGATGCTAACGCAGATCTTGATTTCCGTCCTAACAAGTATGTTGGAATCCGTTTTCAAGGATTAGAAATTCCAAAGGGTAGTGTCATCACCAATGCATACATGACATTTACTGCTAGCAGTAACGAGACAGGTGCTGCTGGTATCGCATTGCGTGCTGAAGCTTCCTCCAAC
The DNA here is from genome assembly GCA_045106675.1 of Bacteroidia bacterium. GTDB lineage: Bacteria > Bacteroidota > Bacteroidia > J057 > J057 > JBCAWW01. The sequence goes on along the minus strand of JBGCFA010000228.1, from coordinate 21,900 downwards.
AGCCCCACTTTCAACAATACTCCTGGAAACGTAAGCACCCGATCTGCTACTACAGAACTTGTAACTTGGTCGCAAGCGACATGGGCAAATGGGAATAAGTACAATACTCCAGATCTAACGAAAGTGGTGCAAGAGGTTTTGGACTTGGTCGCGACGGGTAGTGATCTCAATAATATTACCTTCATCGCTTCTCCTGCTGCATCTGGTAAAATTTCAGCTGCTTCCTACGAGGATGTTAGCCCAGCTAATCGACCTTTATTGGTGGTTGAATATGCAATTTGTGATCAAGACAATGATCGTATCCCTGACTATCTAGATGCTGATGCCGATAATGATGGTATCCCTAACTATTTAGAAGGGGCTTGTGCTGCGCCAACTGATGTAATAGATATGCAGCCGCTTGATGGTAATACTGATCCCGTTACTGCATTTAATGGCAATTCTTTTACCTTACAAGGCATTCCTGTTAGCATGTCTCCCATTGCGATCAATGGTTCAGCTACGCTTGATGATTATGTCATTGATGATTTACACCTCAATGGTAGCTTTGGACCAAGAATAGGATTAGATAACTCTCAAGGCATAAATGATAATGCGAAAATCAATTTTAATTTCGCTGCTGCCGTAAGTAATCTCTCATTCCAAATCAATGATATCGATGATGAAGACATCATTCAAATAAATGGCTACTTAGGTGGACAACTAGTCAGTTTGGCTACCGGAAATGTTACTGTCAATAGTGCATGTGTGGCTTTTCAAGGCAATAATACTGTTTCTTCCGTTTGCCCCAATAACTTAGTTACAAACTCAGTCGGTGCAAGTATAAATGTTGATTTCCCTGCCCCGTTAGACAGCTTGGAGATTGTGCTTTATCAACAAACGCCTGGAGATAATGGCGGTTCTATTACCGTTGCTGGTATCACCTATGCTTGTGATAATGCTCGGGACTTTGATAATGATGGTATTCCTGACTATAAAGATGCGGATAGTGATGGCGATGGTATTAGTGATCTCATCGAATCCGGCGGGACCGATAGTAATTTAGACGGTAGAGTGGATTACCCAATCACGGGAGATCCTGAATCTATGATAGATGCAGATGGTGATGGATGGATTGACAGTAATGACCTCACCGAAGGGGGCGTATTGCCAGCGCTATTCAATACCGATTCAAATGGCCGTCCTGATTTCTTAGACATCGACGCTGATGATGATGGTATCGTGGACAATATCGAAGGTCAGACTACAGCTGATTATACCCCTCCATCTAATACCGATCTTAATAAAAATGGTATTGACGATATCTATGAAAGTGATCTTGGCGGTCAAACTGTCGTGCCTGCAAATAAAGATCTCGCCGATGTACCTGATTATAGGGATACTGACACTGATAATGATGGCGAATCTGATCTCATAGAAGGGTATGATTTGACAAATGATGGTGTAGCAAACACTTTGCCCTCTGGTATCGACTTAGATGGAGATGGTTTAGATGATGCTTTTGACCAATTGATTAGTGCCACTACGATATTTAATGCTGCAAATGGAGATCAGCTTCCTGACGATTTTCCAGGATCAGCTAATAATGCCGCGGACAGAGCATGGCGTATTTTTGGTGGCAGTTCTTTCCCCGTAGAATGGCTTTCATTTGTTGCTATTTGGGACAATGGAGAAGCACAGCTTGATTGGGCTACTGCGAGTGAGATAAACTCTGATTTCTACGTTGTAGAACGCTCCTTTGATGGTCAATCCTTTGAAGATATCGGTGAATTGGAAGCTAGTGGTAATAGTTCCCAGACGCAAAACTACCAGTTCCGCGACGCGGCAGTAAAGGATTTTCAAATCTGGAAAGTGTTTTATCGCCTTCGTCAAATTGACTTAGATGGTAGCGAATCTTATAGCAATACAGTCCAGTTGGGTATCAACCAAAATGCATCAGTTGTGCTGAAAGCTTTTCCTATACCTGCTTCTGATGTGATAAACGTCAGCTTTGCAATAGCGAAAGCTGGTAATATCGAACTCAATATTCTCAATAGCCTAGGGCAAACGATTCATACTGAAAACTTAAGCTTTGAGGCCGGCCCTCAATCATTGGTCCTGCCAATTGAAAAGCTAGCCGCTGGTATCTATTTTATCCAGCTTGGAAACGAATCTTATTCTGGAACTAGCAAGTTCATGAAGGAATAAGACATAAGTTTTAACTGAAATTAAATCACCACTCCTTTCTGGAGTGGTGATTTTTTGCATCTGTATAGTTAGTTAGACAATATTTATGCGATAATTAATTTCTAATTTCCGGTTCAGTTGGTGGTTTTGCCCGTTCATCCCTCTATTTCGCCCGTCAGATAGAATGGCATTGGGTATCCCAAAATATAGAGGTTTTTTGTAATTGGAAGTACGTAAGATTTTGATCGAAAATGTACTTTTTGGGATTGTGAGTATCGCATTTTGATCCGCTAGCAAATATTAGGATCCAAAAGCGAACAAAATAGAGGAGTAAGTTTTCGGAGCTTTATTTCGGAAAAGTCCACTTCAAGATAGCTCCCTTCCTAAATCATTTGCCCAACAAATCCGCTCTTATGAAGCATCTTCTACACCACCGTTCTTATTCTCATTCGGGAGTTACTAAGCTCCTATTGTTAATCTGTTGTTTTGCCCTAAGTCTACCATTAGCTGCGCAGGAAATCTGTGGTAATGGTCTTGACGATGATAATGATGGCTTTATTGATTGTTTTGATCCTGATTGCGGTGGAGCTACTGCAACTGTAAATCCAGTTTCCTCAGTAGCAGATGATGCCGAAGAAATTGAAGATACGGGCTTAATGGAACTCACCGATTTAGAGCAAGATTTAGATTTCCGTCCCAATAAATTAGTGGGTATCCGATTTTCGAATCTTAATGTTCCCGCAGGAGCGATCATCACCCAAGCATATATCCGCTTTGTTGCCTCTCCCGATAATCAATCAGGAGCAACGATTACGATAGAAGCGGAAAATGATCTTAATCCGGCAGCTTTTACGTTGACCGATAATGATATTTCAGATCGTAGCATGTTAGGCCAAAACACAGCATGGACTCCTGGAATATGGACAGCAGGACAGATTTATGATACTCCTTCATTGATTCCGATGGCACAAAGCATTGTCGATCAAGTAGGAGCTAGTTCAGAGCTCAATAGCATGGTTTTCATTTTCACTACACCTACGGGACGAGCCTCTGTTAATTCCTATGAAACAGCAGATGCGAGTACTCGACCGACACTATTTCTTGAATGGGCGATGTGTGATTCTGATGGTGATGGCATTGCTGATGCCAAGGATCTTGACGATGATAATGATGGTATTCCAGATACGCAGGAAGGCTACTGTGCGAGTGATGAGGTGCTTGATCTAGCTTCACTTAGTGGGAGCAATGATCCCGTCAATGCGATCAATAACGCTAATCTCATTCTTGGTGGTGCCACCGTGAGTATGTCCCCCGTAACTGTAGCTGGTTCTGCCGTGCAGAACGATTATGAGTTAAATGATGTGCATTTTACTGGTTCTCATGGACCTAAAATTGGTATCCTTAATTCAAATGGAATAGCTGATTCGGTGCGTTTTGAACTAGACTTTAATCAAGAAGTGAGCAACCTAAGCTTTAAGGTGCATGACCTTGATGACGAGGATCAATTGACGATCAACGCTTATCGAGGCACTACTTTATATACCTTTAGTGTGAGTGATTTTACCACTTACGGCTGTATTTCTTATGCTGGTAGCAATCTTTTCCAGTCTATATGTGGTAATGTTGGGGCCAATAACAATACTGTTACTTTGGATATCAACTTGCCTATTCCAGTAACTTCGATAGTGTTTTTGCTCTCTCAGCAAGTAGGTGGAGATGGTGGTGGTTCTATTACTACGGCTTCCTTTACTGTATCATGTGAAGCAAGTGATTTTGATGGTGATGGTATCCCTAACCATTTAGACCTTGATAGTGATGGTGATGGCATTGTAGATATTATTGAAGCAGGTGGCATAGATGCCAATAGAGATGGTGAAGTAGATTATCCGATTGCGGGTGATCCCGAATCCATGACAGATGCTGATTTTGATGGCTTATCTGATGATCCTGTATATGATAGCAATAATGATGGCAATCCTGATTTATCTCCTGATACAAATACATCCAGTACAGCGGATCTTGGAACCAACTTACCCGTTTATAATACCGACCTCACAGGCCAAGCAGACTTTCTTGACATAGATGCCGATGATGATGGTATTGTCGATATCATCGAAGGCCAATCGACAGCAGGCTATCAAGCTCCTTCCAATCAGGATTTAGATAAGGATGGTATTGATGATGCTTTTGACGTGGATTATGCCCCACTTGGATATATTATCCCTAATGATCAAGAATTAGATGGTACACCAGATTATCGCGATTTAGATTCTGATAATGATGGCAAAAGTGATCCTTTAGAAGGCTATGATACTGATGGCAATGGTACAGCTGAGATTTTAGCCCTAGGACAAGACAGTGATGGTGATGGCCTAGATGATGCTTTTGATAAGGATACCAATAGCCTAACCGATACCTTCGGATCAGACAATACTGATACACCATCTAGTTTCCCGCCTTCCAATACTGTGGCCAACGAACGTGCTTGGCGTGCGACTGGTGGCGGTAGCTTCCCTGTAGAGTGGCTTGATTTTCAGGCTGTTTGGTCAGGAAACGATGCCGAAATTGCTTGGGCGACCGCTAGCGAAAGCAGTAGTGATTTCTTTGAAGTTGAGCGTTCCCTAGATGGGAAAAGCTTCCAAACATTAGGAAGGGTCAAGGGAGCTGGAAACAGTAGTACAGTCTCTAATTATTCCTATACCGACAAAGAGGCTGCTACACTTAAGCTTAGCAAATACTTCTACCGACTCCGCCAAGTGGATCAAAATGGCGAGTTCCAATTTAGCAATACCATCGAATTAGACTTAAGCTTACGCGAAGGGGATATCTCACTCGCGGCATATCCAAATCCTGCCACTGATCAAATCGAAATTCGCTATGCAGCTTTCAAAGCTGGAGCACTTGATTTGAGAATTTTTAACAGTGTAGGACAATTGGTACTAGAACAAAACCTCCGTTATGACAAAGGCAACCAGTTCCAGACCTTAGATATATCTAGCTGGACCCCTGGTATGTATGTGATTGAATTGGTATCAGAAAATTATGCCTCTTCACTCAAGATTGTCAAACAATAAGGCAGCAAATATTTAGAGTATCACTCTAATCCCTAGCCGTGGCCTCGATTCCTTCGAGGCCACTTTTTTTATTCCCTATCCAACCCAGCTTTATAAGTCGCCAAGCAACGCTCTCTCGCCACCTTATGATCTACCATCGGCTTTGGATAGGCGGGTGTGCCGTACTCTGGCACCCATTTGCGCACATATTCGCCTTTCGGATCAAACTTTTTGAACTGAGACTCTGGATTGAAAATCCGAAAATAGGGCGCAGCATCTGTACCACAACCTGCAGCCCATTGCCAACCACCATTGTTGGATGCTAGCTCAAAGTCTAATAGTTTTTCGGCAAAATACTGTTCGCCATACTGCCAATTTATCAATAGGTGTTTCGTTAGAAAACTAGCTACGACCATTCTGGAACGATTGTGCATATGACCAGTAGCGGCGATTTCTCTCATGCCTGCATCGACCATTGGATAACCTGTCATACCAGCTTTCCATTTGGCAAACTCTTCCATATTATCTCGCCATTGGATCGCGTCGTACTTTTTTCTAAACGGTCCATTGACAACATGCGGAAAATTGGCGAGTATCTGCATATAAAACTCGCGCCAAATCAATTCGCTGAGATAGGTCTCGTTGAGGGATTTCGCTACGCGAACGAGTTTTCGGATACTAAGCGTCCCAAAGCGCAGGTGCAAGCCCACTCGACTGGTCCCTAACTTGGCTGGATAGTCGCGTGTTTGATCGTATAGCTTAATTATTTCCTTGTCGGGGATGCGTTCTGGGAAGCAGACCTCTGTAGTCTTAAAACCCATCTCCTCGAGGCTGGGAATGTCTAAGGAATCAGAATCCCAAAATTGATCAAAATGCGCTTCTGTTTTGACGTCAGCTAGCCGCTCTTTGGTCAAAGCTGCCTTCCATGCTCTGGAATAAGGCGTAAAAACAGTGTAAGGAGTGCCTTTGCCTTTGGAGACAATTTCGTCTTTTTCAAATATCACTTGATCTCGAAAAGTCTCAAGCCTAACTCCCTTTGCCGCCAATAAATCTTTCGTCTCTCCATCCCTTTGTAACGCATAGGGTTCGTAATCGTGATTGGTGAATACGCACTTGATCGAAAAACGCTCGACTAGTTCGGGCCAAATATCATGAGGCATGCCATAACGAACGATCATGCTGCTCCCCAATGCTCCGAGCTGTTTTTGTAAATCTGTAATCGTCCGATGGATAAAATCTACCCTAGCGTCATTTTGAGGCAGTTCATCGAGTATCTCGCGGTCAAACATAAAAACTGGAACGACCTGCTTACCGCTCTTGAGCGCATGAGCTAGTCCAACATTATCGTCTAAACGAAGATCTCTCCTAAACCAAAAAGCTACCTTTTCTTCCATATTTTGATTACAGTTTAAGACTAGAACTGGGACATCCTGCGATTTGTTTCTATCGTCGTGTGGATACTTGATAGATTATGTATCTTGTATTTGACTACGAAATCCCCTTTGAAGTTCAGTTTATGCGGAAAGTGCTTTATTTGATCGGTATCTATCTTATTTGTGGAGGTTCCTTATCTGCCCAAGAACTTATTAGTTCGCTTAAACTAGAAGACTTTGAATTCGAGGATGATCTTTATCCCTTTGCAGATTTTGATCGCAATGGCACACTGGCATATGTTGAATTTGAGCCAGTTGCACTTTTAGAGCCTGGTGCTTTTATCCAGATGTGGCGTAAAGAACGTAAATCCAGCCAAAAACACTATATCACTCGCTATAATCTATTGCTGGAAGAAGCATGGACTATCGAAATGGAACTAGATTGGCAGGAAGATATCCTGCATATGTTTCATAATGGGGAGGATCTAATGGTTCTGACTTATGAGTATGATGGTTTAGCCGGGATTCATGTGATTCGAAATCGATCTTTTGATCTGGACACAGGTGAGGAAAACTTAAAGTCTATCGTATTTCAATATGGTGGAAAATCGGATCAAGAAGTCTTTTTTGATTTCTCTCCCGACGATCAAACTTTAACTTTATTCTATTACACCCGCCATAAAGAGTCGCGCAGAGTCGGTATCTATTATGACTACATCAAACGCAATCATGAGATCGGCGCCAAAGTATTCAAGCCGGGAAATGTGGTTTTTAATACCTACAACCGCTATCTAGAGCTACAATACAAAGGAGAATTTGAGTTGCCACAATCCAAAATGACTTGGCTTGATGCTCAGATTGACAATCAGGGCAACTTTTATCTTTTAGGACTTAATAAGCCAACTTTGCTTACCGCTTTTTGCTTTGATCAAAAGACCGAAAGCCTCAGCACCCTCACTTATGAGCGTTTCGTGGAGCGACAAGAACTCAATGAAGCTTATTTCACACATTTCCCTCCCACGATCAGTGGACATGCTAAGCGTATTTATATCGCCCATGCCGAACGCGAAATTCGAGGTAAACTCAAAGGAACACAAGCTTTCCAGATCGTCAGTTTTGACTTCGATAAAGAAGTCGTAGACCTGAGTCGCCGAATTGACATTAACTCTAGTTTACTCGTTACCGTTGAAAAACAGCGTGAAGACTTTGGTGTTCCGCCGCTAAAGCGATTTGATGGCTTCATGATCCAAGAAATTATCGAAATGCCGGACGAAAGATTGTGGCTGATTACCCAAAAGTTTGATGCCCATCAATATGCTGGCACTCCATCTGAATTTGGCCCTATGGCGGCTCAAGAGCACGTGATCCAAGAAGTGGTGATGTATGAGTTTGAACCCAATGGCGAAATACGACAAGCCCTCATCGTACCCTCTTATCAGCGCAGCCAAAATTTATACGAAAAAGCGGGGGAGTTTTATTCCTACCATCTCGAATCCGAAACGGGTATCTTGAGTATGATGACTCGCGAACCTTCTGGCGACAAACTACGAGGCCCAGATCGACTTTATACGCGTATGGTAAACCTCAATACTTCTGAGGTTTCTAATCGGAAACTAGTCTACGAAGGCCAGCGTCGTACCCAGTATTTCCTCCGGCCTTATACGGTTTGGCACAACAATTTCCTCGTTTCATTTGTGGTCTTAGATGGTGAACAGGGCGAAGCTTGGCTGGTCAGTGTCAACCTCCTCGGAGAACCTAGCGAAGAAAAAGATGAACCTAGAGCAAAGGCCCGTCGTAACTAGCTCAATATGCAAAGAGTTTTAGTTGTTGGCTGCTCAGGAGCGGGAAAATCAACTTTGTCCCATCAGTTGGCTAGTGCTTGGCAATTGCCATTGATACATCTAGATCAAGGCTATTGGAAGGCTGGTTGGATTGAGTCTGATAAAAAGATTTGGCGAGAGAAAGTATCTCAGCTCGTCCTTGCCGAACGTTGGATCATGGATGGTAATTATGGCGGTACAATGGATCTCCGCATGGCAAAAGCAGACTTGGTAATTTGGCTGGATTATTCACGATGGGTTTGCATTTGGCGAATGATCAAACGTACCCTCAAGTATTATGGTAAGACGCGTCCAGATATGACAGACGGCTGCGCCGAACGCTTTGACTGGTCATTTCTAGTCTATATCTATGAGTTTTCCGAAAAGCATCGTCCTCGCCTCCTCAATCATCTAAATGAATCTTCATCGGCTACTATTTTACAATTTAAATCGCCCCGTCAATTGAACCGATGGCAGCGAAAAGGGTATAAACTAAAAAATTAGTTAAAAAGATTGATTAACTAATTTTTTAGTTATAAGTTTGTCTCCAGACAAATATTCCAACATACATTTTAAATCAAAAGTAATGACCAGTCCCAAACTGCTCATAATGAGCCTCTTATTGCCTTGTTTTTTGCAACTAACTATTGCTCAAGATATCAACCAAACTTACACTAATGAGACAGGGAAGGAGCATCTTATCGGCTTGTGCAATCGCCAAGCTTTAGAGCAAGATTCCTTTCAAGTATGGTTTCAACCACAATACGAAGCCTATCAGCCTAATGAAACCTTGATCCAAAAGGCCAAAGAAAACCTAGAGGGCATTAGCATTGATATCTTCATGGCTACTTGGTGTGGTGATAGTCGTAAAGAAGTACCGCGTTTTTACAAAATATTGGATGAAATTGGGCTAGGGGAGTCTTCCATTCGCTTGATCAACGTCTATCGCAATGCACCCCGTTATAAGCAAAGTCCGACACATGAAGAAGTAGGAAAATTGCTCCACCGCGTTCCCACTTTTATCGTTTATCGAGATGGTGAGGAGATCGGGCGTATCGTCGAGTTTCCGGTTAGCAGCTTGGAGATGGATCTTGCCCAGATATTGCTTGGTCTTCCGACTGATCCGAGTTATAAGTCTGTAGCCGTCGTTGACGAACGCTTGGCCCTAGTGGATACCTTGACGGATCGTAAAGCCTTATTTGCCATTGCCAAAGATGTCTACAAATTTGCTGGCAATGATCGAGCGCTAAATACTTACGGTTATGTGCTTATGAGTCGAGATGAAGTGGATAAAGCGATCGCTGTTTTTACGATCAACACTATGTTGTTTTCAAAAATGCCCAATGTCTATGATAGTCTAGCCGAAGCATACGAACGCAATGAAGACTACGAAAAAGCCCTCAATATGTATAAAGTGCTCGTTGCGCTTGATCCTGAGAATGAACGCGGTTTAGCAAAAATTGAGGAACTAGAAGGGAAGTAATGACTCATTTTGGTCTAACTAAACTTGTATTGCCCTCTTTATAAAGACTATGAGCTTAGGGGGGAACACCCTCTAAGCGCTCTCTATCGAGCCATCACTTTTCTGTTCGGCACAAGCAGGATAATAAATCATCCCTATGTCAAATAAAATGATTGCAATAATGTTAATCACACTTTTTGCAAATGCGTTGAGTGCCCAAGTTTCAGTTGAAAGGAATTTGAACTTGGAACTCGCTGAAAAAGACAGCGCAACATCCTCGAAAATCGAAAAAGCCCTCAATGGTTTTCTTACCGAAGCCCAAGAAAGAAACTATTCAGAAAAATATGTCGATTCAATACACCTACTTAAGTATGAATTTTTCTTCAATAAACTCTCAGGGATAGGAAAAACCCCTAGCTTTCATAAGCCCCTTGTATTGAAGTCTTATCATGTCGAAAATGGAGTCTACAGATTGACAATCGGTTTTACTGGGGAGAGAGAGGGCCAACCCTTTATTTATCAAATGACCGAACTCAAAGCTGTTCCATTCGAAGATCATTATCGTTTTTACTGCCCTTTTGAAGAGAATACGGCACATTTTAATCGTAAAACATTTGAAAACGTGACCTATTATTACAGTAATTCGATCAATGAAAAAAAAGCGATTGACTTTGTGAAATTCACTCAAAAACTAGCCCAATCCACAAGAGGCCCAATTCCGGAACTCGAATATTACTCTTTTAACAGTTTAGATGAACTGCTAAAGTCCTACGGCTTTTTATACAGCGCAAAGCAATGCAATTTTTTATGCTATGATTTAGGTTTTACCGATAATGAAGGCAGTATCTATATCACTGGCACAGATAATGAAAACTACGTTTTTGGGTTTATTGGGGACTATCTCTATTACAATTTGCCCAATAGGGATGAGATTTATTGGCCGTTTGTGCAAGGTCTTTCAGCTTACTATGGAGGATATGGATTGAGTTATGATGATATGGATAAGATGAAAGAACAATTTCGGCAAGAATTAGCATCAAATCCGAAGATTGATTTTTTGGAAGAATTTAAGAAAGGGAGAAAGTCTTCTGTGAGTAGACATTTTTCATATTATGTAATCAGTGCATTTTTGTTTGAAAAAGCGTTAAAAGAAAAAGAATTCGAGAAGGCGTTTAGCTTAGTTTATTCTGGTGATGAAGGGGAGCGATTTTTTGAAATGCTTGACCAAGTACTAAATGTCAATGAAGACAATTTTCATACAACCATTTTGGAACTAATCGAGGAAAAATGAAATGGCCGCGCAAGCTTACTACATTTTGGCTAGAGTAATGGTGTATAAGGTAGATCGTAGATACCAAGCGTTCGGCGAAGCGGAGAAGAGTAAAAATGTCCAATGTCTTAGTGGTTTTCTAGGGTGTTAAAGATGGAATGTTACTATTCAATCTTTCCTAGCGTTCCGCGAATAGCGGCACCCCCAAAAAAGTCCTCAAAAACAAGCCTAAACAGGATTATTAGCCTTTTAAATATCATGTGGCATGTATTGGTTAGCCAATTTTGTAGTGTGATGTTGAAATTAAAAAATGAATAAAATCTTTATTTTTGTTTTTATAGAAGGTGTTTTTAGGATTGCCTTCCTTTTGGTTATCAGATAGTGTAAATTGGTTAACCAATTTGATGAAGCCATCTTGAAACCAATACCTGAATGAAATCTTTATTTGTTGTTTGCCTTAGTATTTTACTAGGAGGACTTTTTTCTAAGCAGCTCAAAGCCGCAACTTTCCTGGTAAGTACTCAGTCTGAGTTTAATACTGCCCATGCTACAGCCTCCTCAAACGATTCAATCATTTGGGAATCTGGCATTTTCTCTAATATCTATATGAGTATCACCAAGAATAATCTATTTATTGGTGCAGAGGTATTGGGAGAGACGATTTTTAATGGCTCATCTAGAGTGAAAATCACGGCTGATCATATCACCTTGCGCGGCTTTCAGTTTGTGAGAGGCGACATCGGAACCAATGATGTCATTAATACTTATGGTAGCTATGGGCACTTTGATCAAATCAACATTAGAGCTTATCGGTCTTATAAGTATCTGAGGATTCGAGAAGAATGTCAATATGTGAGGGTTACCTATTGCAATTTTGAAAATAGGATTACCATGGCCGACCAAAACATCCTCTCTATTTTGGTAGACGCAAACCAACCCGGCTACCACAAAATCCAGCATTGTTCCTTCAAAAATTTTCCTGGCAATGGCAATGATGAGGGAGTCGAACCTATCAGAATTGGCCTCAGCACCCAAGCAGACCGTAACAGTCGTTCTTTGGTAGAATATTGCTACTTCACTCAATGCGATGGGGATGGAGAACTCATTTCTAGCAAAGCCAGCCAGAATGTCTATCGATTCAACACTTTTGAAGATAATCCGAAGGCCGAGTTGGTACTACGTCATGGTTCAGAGGCAATTGTCTATGGCAATTTCTTCCTCAAAGGAAAAGGAGGCGTGAGAGTACGTGAAGGCCAAAATCATTATATCTATAACAATTATTTCTGGGAGATTGATGATCGGCCTATCTATTTGCAAAATGAAGACTCAGACCCTTTGGATGCGATTACGATTGCTTTCAATACGATTTTTGATAGCGATGAAGTGAGGTTGGGAGGCAATGGGAGTTTTAATCCGACCAATGTGGTATTTGCCAATAATATCTTTGCTGATCCCGATGATGATCTGTTTGAAGAACCGACAGGGACAGAAACATGGATCGGTAATATAGCCCAAGGTGGTCTCGGAATTAATCTACCTGCGACTGGCATTACAGTTGTTGATCCTTTACTTGTACAAAATAGTGCTGGGTTTTATGGTTTAGATAGCTTAAGTCCTGCGATTGATGTGGCCCTTCCCGGTTATTTACCTCTGCCTCAGTTCGCGGGTATGGATACAATCGACACAGACATTTTATTTGACCTTATGGGCGAAAATCGTCCACTGCTGCTCGAAAATAAAGATGTAGGTTGCAGTGAATACCCGCAAAATATCTTGATCCAACCTATCGCAACCGAAGAGAATACTGGACCAACTTATAGCACTTCGTCTTTGAGCAGTATAGAAGCGAGTCCATTGATAGTTGAAGACCTTTTTCAGCTTTACCCAAATCCTGCTTCAAATCAGATCAACATAGAATTTGAAAGCAAGTATCCTGCTGACTTGAAAATTGATATATTTGACCTTCAAGGTCGGAAGGTCAAAACTATTTTCCAGGATATTATTCCTGTAGGATTGCAGTCATTCACGCAGGAAATTGGCGAGCTTTCCGCTGGTAGCTATACCATAAGAATGATGAGTCAAGACCTCAGAGGAGGGCAAAGCAGATTGCAGACTAGGCTCTTTGTTAAGTTATAGGAAAAAGCTTTTTGAATCCCCACATGATTGAAAAGAGTGAATCGCTTTGAAAAAGTCAGTCTGAACGAATATTATTTTTTATAGAAGCTAAAGAGGCGAAGAGTCTAAAATGAAGGTTTTAAGGCGAATATTAAGTGCCTCAGTAATCATGCTTTTAATAGGCATAATTACTTTTAATGCCAGGCTGTACTATCGCCCTAGTTTTAAGACCTATGGGAATTGCCGGATTAATCAGGATTTGATTTTTCAGTTACGATATCTTAAAGATAAGTTACATGCAGGTGCGGCAAAGGAAATGCAAGGGGTTTATCCCGAAGGATTTGTATTCCTAAACGTGCTTTATGGATTAAGTTGGATAGAAGTTGCCGAATCAATCTCTGCCAAAAACGAATTATTTGAGGAAGCACATTCAGAAATTAACTGGGTCTTATCAGAATTAGCTTCTGAAGATGGATTCCGGGTATTTGAACCGAATCTTGACCCCGCTTTTGGTGTATTCTATAAAGGCTGGACTAACTATCTCCTTGGGCGAAAACTCAAATTGATACCAGCCGTCCAAAGAGATTCTATTGAGTTATTGCGATTTCGAAGTACTACCGAGGAAATAGTATCTGCTTTAACGAGTCAGGAAAGCCCTTTTCTTGAGTCTTATAGTAGGTTGTGCTGGCCAGCAGATATGGTAGTTGCGATGGCTTCTGTTTCATTATCTTCTCGCCTAGGCGAACGCTCCTATGAAAAAGAGATTGCAAATTGGTTGGAAGAGGTGAAGGCTAAGACTGATTCATTAGGCTTAATTCCACATTCAAGTGAATGGGGGAGTGGCCTGCCTCGCGAGCCAGCTAGAGGTTCTTCTCAAAGTTTAATATTGGTCTTTTTGTTTGAGATTGATGAAGCATTCGCACGAGAACAGTTTGCCATCTACAAACAAAACTTTCTGGATTATCGATTTGGGCTACCCGGATTGAGAGAGTATCCCGAAGGAATGGATCAAGATCTAGTAGGTGATATTGATTCGGGCCCTGTAATATGGGGCATTGGTGGTGCCGCATCATTAGTTGGGCAAAAAACGATGGCCATTTATGGAGAATCAGCGGTGGCCATAGGGATTCGAAATAGTATTGAAACATTTGGCTTGGGGAATTCACGAAAAGGCAAAAAGAGCTATTTGATGGGGAAGTTGCCGATAGCTGATGCATTCATTGCTTGGAGCAACTCTAGTGAAGCATACGAGGAAGATCGCTTAACTAGCAAGAAGCTTTGGCGGATGAAAATCCAACTGATTTCTATATGTATAGTATTGCTTGGAGGTTTTATTGTGTTTCGAATTTGGTGATCAAGAAATCGAAAATAGTGCACCCTATTAGTAGGCTAATGAGTTATTCACTCAATATCAAAGCAAATGCTTTACAAGCTATGGTTTGATTATCAGGCCCCCCTTCTCTAGGATCAGTTTTGAGCCATTCGGTATGGAATGAACCTTCAATCAGCCCCGTTTGTGGATCAAAGCTGTCTATGCGAATATAGTTGTTGGCTTTTTCGTCTAAGGCTCGATGCTCAATCATTACATCCCAATGGATTTCGTTTAGCTGGATCTGTACGGGGTAGGATGCTCCCCAATTTCCTGTAATTCCAAACTCTAATGGATAAATACCAGGTGCCGAAGGTAGGTTGTTAAAGATGATTGCCTCTGTATGCTTGATCTTTCGATGTATGATTCCTTTTGCTGTTAATGAAAGCATCCATCTATTATTGGGTAAATTCATCAAACTACAACGCTCAAGCTTCCACTTTTTTTCGTTATGCTGGATTTCGATATCACAGCCAAGAGAGACATCCGTCTTTTCACAGGATAGGGATAGCAAGGCTATAAGGAAGAGAGTTAGATACTTCATCGATAACAGGATTGTTATTGCTGGACTTATTTTTACTGCTTTGCAGAACGCTTGGGATTGCAATTAGTTCTGTTGTGCCTCGGTTTGGCGTTCCGCGCAGCGATGAAAAAAAAATAGCATCACAGCTGATAAATAAAAACTGCGTCCTGGCTATTTAATTCACAAAATAGGTCATATCTGTTATAGCACCAGTGCCAAAATATTACCCTTTAGTTTTTCCTTTGAGTGTTTTTTAAATTATTCATTCTTTACTTGCGAACCTTAAGATTGCGTAGCCAACTACACCAGAGATTAATGAGCCGATTATAACACCAATTTTTGCTGAAACGATACTTCTTTCACTTCCCGCAAAAGCCCAATATACCAGACTTATATTATTGGATTGCCAAATAAGGCTATGATTAGTTTGGTTTATATATGACGACTACCTGAATTGCAACGGCTAATAAAATTAAAAAGTAAATCTCTATATCTGTAAAGAGTTCAACCGTATCCATTGCTTTTTGGCTGATAAAAACTTGTTTTTTCCCTTCTTCCAGTTGAATTTTTGAAAGCTCATATAGATTTGTTTGAACCTTCGCTAATTGCGTGCTAATCTTAGGCTTATTAAGGGTAAACTCATCTTTGGAGCTAGAAGGCTCATATTGTCGTAACTTGTCTAGATCAGCCTCTAATTCGCTAAAGTTTCTTGCTTCTACGTCTGTCATTTCGGTTTCAAGAAATAGCGAGACTAATTCTTTGATTTTGTTATTTACAGCCTCATTTCTTTTTTCCCAATAGGAAGAATCGGACATTAAATGAGCAATTTCTTTTTCATGGATTAGTAAAGACATTTCAAATACTAAATCTTTGGCTACTAGGCGGTCTTCATAAATGTGTGATACAGAATCTTTTACTTTTTCGAAGTTTCGGCGATCTATCAGATTAGTCGCAAGAATTAGTAAGAATACAACTAATATTCCCAGCACCCATTTCACCTTATTTTTTAATGTCATAATATTCAATATTTATTTATCATTAATAAGTGGGGTTGTATTAGGCATCGTTAAGTAATCCACTTTTATCGTACGTACGAAATACTAATTTCCCTTCGACTTTTTGGATGAAAATCAAATTCTAATGAGATTTTAAGGCCCCCAAAAATCACAAATGAGACATTTCACTGTGAATCACCGGTTTTAGGGAGCTTACTAAGCATTAAGATTTTTGAGGTGAAACTGGACACTTTTATGAGCGAGAGGGCTACTTTGTCTATCAACTAAATTTCACTCATCATGATCCAGGCCATGCTGATGTTGTTTACGATCAACTCAATAGATTCACCGCCTTTTGATAGCGCATCAAGTATTGACGGATGGGGGCGTTCTCGGGAGAGACCCAATCAGGATCAATCTGTGCGAGCGAAAAAGCTGCTTCACGAGCGGCCTCAAGTATGTGCCGATCATCTATGATATTGGCGAGATGAAACTCTGGAAGGCCGCTTTGCCGTGTACCCAAAAAATCTCCCGGTCCTCTTAATTCTAAGTCGATTTCTGAAATCTTGAAGCCATCTTGGGTTTCCCGCATGGCCTTGAGGCGCTTACGACCATCGGTAGAGACTTTTTTGCCCGACATCAGGATGCAGTAAGATTTATTTTGGCCTCGCCCAACGCGTCCTCTCAACTGGTGTAACTGGGACAATCCGAAACGTTCTGCATTTTCAATAACCATAATCGAGCTATTGGGTACATCAACTCCTACTTCAATCACGGTTGTACTGACGAGGACTTGGGTTTCATTGCGCACAAAACGCTGCATCTCCATCTCTTTGTTGTCGGCCTTCATTTTGCCGTGAACGATGCCAACACGATAGTCGGTAAAGTAGCGCTCAAGTAATTCGTGGCCCTTTACCACAGCAATGAGATCTAGTTTTTCGGACTCTTCTACCAAGGGATAAACCACATAGGCTTGTCTACCTTCATCTAGTTGCCGTTTGATAAAGCCTAATACTTCCAGTCGCTTACTCTCACCATGAACGCGTGTCTCAATGGGTTTACGCCCCGGTGGCAATTCATCAATAATCGAGACATCAACATCTCCATAAACAGTCATCGCCAAAGTGCGAGGGATGGGAGTCGCCGTCATCACTAAATTATGCGGAAATGGACTTCCTTTTTGCCATAGTTTAGCTCTTTGCTCCACGCCAAACTTATGTTGTTCATCTACGACTACGAGCCCAAGTTTTTGAAAAACTACTGTCTTTTCAATCAGGGCATGTGTACCTACTACAAAATCAAACTCGCCATTCTCGATGCCTTCCAAAATCAATCGACGCTCTTTTTTGCGTTGTCCACCTACTAAGATGGTGGTGCGTAGCCCCACTTTGGCGGCCATGGCAGAGATTTTCTTGAAATGTTGTTCAGCCAAAATCGCAGTAGGAGCCATCATAGCCGCTTGATATCCATTACCTCGCGCAATGAGCATCGACATAAAAGCAACCATCGTTTTGCCGCTACCCACATCACCTTGGACGAGACGATTCATTTGGGAGGGCATTGCTAGGTCTCTTCGTATTTCCTTCAAAACCCTCTTCTGCGCGCCTGTAAGTGAGAAGGGCATATGTTCTTCGAAGAAGGCATTGAAATACTCCCCGATCTTGGTAAAAGAGGGCGCTTGGTTTTGATGGCGAGCTTTGAGACGCCGTCTTGCTAGGAGTAGTTGAAAGAAAAAGAACTCCTCAAATTTGATGCGATATTGAGCCTGCTTGAGCTTCGTAAAACTGGCAGGGTAGTGGAGGTATTGTAAGGCGGCTTTGTGGGAGATGAGCGTATTGGCTTGCTGAATCGACTGGCTGAGATTCTCTCCAATCATTCCACCCGCTTCCGCTAGCATCAGGTGCGTGATCGTCCGGAACCCTCGTGAATCCAGTCCCATGCGCCCTAATTTCTCCGTTGAAGGATAAAAAGGGACGATCTGCAATACGTTTTTCTGGCCGTTTTCTTGGTTGATCTTGTCGATTTCTGGATGGGAGATTTGAAACGTTCCGCCAAAGCGGCTCACCCTACCAAAGAGAGCGATCTCCTCGCCTTTCTTGAGACTCGCCTGCAACCACTTAACTCCTTGAAACCAGGTGAGTTCCAAAAAACCGCTACCATCCGTAAAAGTGGCACTCAGACGTCCTCTACCTCTTTTGGTTTTAACTACTTCGATACGAATGATTTTACCTACTAGGGCAACGTGTTCTCCATCTTCGCGAATGTCGGATATCTCCTTTTTTTGACTCCGATCAACATATTTGCGGGGATAGTAATGCAGTAGGTCAAGGTAGGTGCGGATACCTGCCTCTTTGGCCAATACTTCAGCGCGTTTAGGCCCTACTTTTTTGAGATAAGTGATCTCTTTGTGCCAGATCGGCTGCATAGAGGCAAATTAGCCTAATTTAGCGGTGCGGCCAAACCAAATTGCCAAAAATGTTAGCCCAGTAGCTAAAAAAGCTAATAGCCATGGCGAACTAGCGCCGGGCTTGGGCATCGGACTCATATCTCCAATTGCCACATAAGCTCCCCAGAAAAACGGATGGCTATAAAAATCATCTGCGCTTTCGAGATAATAAGTACGCGCTTTCTGAAGGGCTTCGTCTTTGGGAATCCCAAGGGCTAAGTACTGATAAAATACCGACATCAATTTACTGGTTTGGGCATCATTGACGCTCCACAATGTGGTAACGATACTTCTGGCACCAGCCTGAGTAAATCCTCTTGCTAAACTTGCGATTCCTTCCCCTTGATGGAGCGTGCCTATCCCTGTTTCGCAAGCACTCAAAACTACCAAGTCTGCATCTAAATACAGCAAGGGTAACTCATTGAAATATAGATAGTTGTTGTCAGGGAGGCTATCGTTTGGCTGAAAGGCTAAAAATGCTCTTTCTGATGCTCTGGATTGATCGTCTGCCTGAGCATGGGTGGCGATATGTAAGATGGCGTAGTCTCTCGCTATCAATTTAAAATGTTCAATGTTTGCTTCTTGGTCTTGGATTACTTTAGCAGCACCTGGCCATGTTTTGATGATGTTTTCTACCTCTTCTATTGCAAAAGGGAGCGGCCCTAAATTGCGCCGAATCAACTCTGTTTCATTGGCTGTGATAAGCTTATTAGGAGGGAAACTAGGCCTTACCGCCAATAAGCCCTCAGTCTCAATAGAGGGAAGCTTTTGTTGCTTGAGTAATTGGGCAACAGAAAAAGAATAACTGATCGTTTTTTGCTTGGCGAGATAAGCATATTGCTTGGGCTTGCCTAGCTCTGCTAAGGTGTCAGATAGCAATACTTCAAAAGGGATGTAGCCGAGTTCCCCTTGGGGAACGATCATCAACTTTTTCCCTAGATAAGGAGCGATAGGGGCAATGAGACTTTGGTAAAACTGACTAGCACCTTGGCGGTATAGACGTAAGCTGGCTAGATAGAGAGAGTCAGACTGATTGGGAGCCAGAAAATAGCTATAAATACCTTGACGGAGTTCGGCAACTTGCTGAGATAGATCCTTTGGTTTTGCTTGTTGGGTCAAAATCAAAGTGTCCTGATTGAGCAAAAAGGAGAATACATTTTCCTTACCGATGAAATACTCGATTAAACTCTGCTCAGGGCTCAATAAATTTTCTCGGATATCCTCGATATTACTGATTGGCGTCTGGTTCTTTCGTTGAAAATAGACCGGATAATTACGCTCTAGGTGTGTTTGGATTGAGTCATAGGTTTGCAACTGTTGAAACCTTGCTTCTTGATAAGCCTCAACCAAATGAGACTCTATTGCACTATTGAGTTGGCGGTCATAAAATTCAAGGAGCGTCCGGCAACTTTCTTCTAGATTGATTAGCGTATCTGGGATTTCGGTTTGAGATGCTCCTTCAGTTTGTTTGATAGACTTTCGCAGTAAAACAGCCGCTGTTTGCTCTGAGAGCCCAAAGGCAAAGGCTAAGTAGTCGCTATTCCCACTTTGCTCAAATCGCTGCTGCGCAAAAATAATCCCACTTTCATAAAAAGGAACAATACTTTCTTGTAAAAACAATTGCGATCCTTCGGCCCGATAGCTGGTGCGAAAATAATCTACTATTTGATTGACAAATTTTAAGCATTGCCAAGCGGCTTCTTCTCTATCTTTTAGTTGAGTCTGAAGCTGAAACAATTCTTGCATCAAGCGTATCGCTTTTGGACCATCTTTTACCTTTTCGACTGCTAGCCACTGCTTCCCATCATGTATGCCCAAAACCTGTATTGCTTTTAGATAGTAGTTCTCCGCCGCGATACTATCTGTTTGCAATAGGGCCAGTTTAGCCAAGTTGCCATAAGTTTGAGCCACAAAAGGATGGTTCTCTCCATAAGCGCTTTTACTGATCTCCAGGGAACGTGCATAATGATCAGAGGCTTTCGAAAATTCACTTTGCATTTGGTAGAGCTGCCCAAGATTGTCGTAGCAATAGGCAGTCAATGGATGGCTTTCTCCATAGACACTTTGTCTGATACTTAAGTCTTGTTGAAACAAACTTTCAGAGCGTTTCATATCCCCCTCTAGGGCATAAGTGATGGCTAAGTTCATGCAGGCATAGCCGACATTAGTATTTTGGGGACCTAAGCGAGTGAGGTATATGTCATATGCTTTTTGATACAAAGGTCTTGCTCCCTTCCAATCGCCTTTGAAGTAGCGGATATTTCCCAAATTGTTATAGCAATCCGCAACCTTCTCATGTATAGGTCCATAGTGCGTCTTTCGTATTCTCAGCGCTTCTTCATAATATTCCTGAGCCAGTCCATAATCACCTTTCCGTTCATTGAAAACCCCATAATTATTGTAAGAAACCGCTATTTGGGGATCGTCCTTATCATAGATTTTTAGACTAATGTCAAGGGCCTGCTGATAATGATCCTGCGCTTCTTCGTAACGACCTGAGTAACCTAGTGATATGCCAAGATTATTATGTAATCCTGCTATTGGTTGAGCATGTTCCCCTTTTCTGTTTTCGTATTTTCTCAATAATGACCGATACAGTTCAATCGCCTGACCAAATCTTCCTGTTTCAAAATATAAATCAGCTTTACTCTCCAACCACTTCAAAGCGATGGAGTCCGATTCGTATCCTTGGCCTAATTGAGGTACATCCGGATGAGCAAGATATTGTTCAACTAGTGGAAATTGCTGCTGAGTCAATAGAGCTTGAATACTATCGTTATCGATCAACTCTTGTCCTTGCAATGCAAAACCAAAAAAACTTAAAATTAAGATGGGGAGGTGCCTTAGCATATTCCAATTAACTTTTCTGCGCTTAATTATACAAGTCGCCCTCGCGGCACCTGGGGACCGGAGGGCGATAAGGTACAAAGCAGTGGTTTTGCTTAGTGTTGTACCACCAAGGTCTTAGTCCACTGTTGTTTAGGCGTTTGCATCACTATAAAGTAGGATCCACTCGGCAGAGAACTAAGCTGTAAAGCCTCCTCCTGCAGTTGGGCTTCCAATTGACGATTTTGTTGCCAAATGATCTGACCCAAATTATTGAGGATGCGAATACGTATCTCGGTATTAGTATTAAGATAATAACGAATTTTGAAATTTCCGTCATTTGGATTAGGGTAAATAGTGAATTCTATATCTTTTGTAGGCTCTAGCAATACAGAGACAAGATCACTTTGGATTATTTCTCCACTATAGCTCAGGAGGGTGATACGGTACCAGATTTGAGTTACGGCTAGTCGCCGAACGCT
>JBGCFA010000227.1:0-23614 GCA_045106675.1 Bacteroidia bacterium | reverse complement strand
GCAGAGCAGGCCATCGCCAATAAAATCCCGCTTGAAAAGCGTATGACCAGCCCTGAAGAAATCGCGAATACAGTACTCTTTTTACTTTCAGATAAGGCTAGCCATACTACTGGCCAATTTTTTTATGTCGATGGGGGTTATGTACACCTTGATCGACGCATTTAGTATTTTTTAGTACGGAGTATTTAGTATTCAGACAGCATAAAATTCTCCTACCGAACGCACTACTCACTACCTACTACCTACTACCTACTACCTACTACCTACTACCTACTACCTACTACCTACTACCTACTACTAATGGAAAAGAAACCGCTCATACCGCGCCAAAACTTAGTCGCCTTCATACTGATTACCTCCATGTTTTTGGCGTGGGGGATCGCCAACAATATGACTGACACGCTCTTGTCTGCCTTCAAGAAGATCATGAGCATGTCGGACTTTCAGACCACCTTTGTGCAATACGCCTTTTATGGGGCTTACTTTTGCTTTGCTATCCCTGCCGCTTTATTAGTCAAAAAGTATTCTTACAAAACGGGGATATTGCTTGGTTTAGGGATGTTTATTGGCGGTGCATTGCTCTTCTATCCGGCTAGTCAGACGATGGTTTATGGGCACTTTTTGGTAGCGCTCTATGTTTTGGCGGGAGGCTTATCCTTTTTAGAAACTTCGGCCAATCCCTATATCGTGGCAATGGGACCAGAAGAAAGCGGCACTCAACGCCTCAATCTCGCCCAGTCATTTAATCCAGTAGGTTCGATTACGGGAGTGGTATTGAGTCAGTTATTTATCCTATCCAGTCTCAATCCCGCGACCGAAAGTGAGCGTTCGGCGATGCCGGCAGAACAACTTTCGACCATCCAAGCAGGAGAACTAAGCGCGGTCATGGGGCCGTATGTAGGAGTCGCAGCGGTATTATTTATCCTATGGCTGTTGATTGCCTTTACCAAAATGCCCAAAGCATCGGATGATGAAGGAGCCTTTGATTTTAAGCGTTCGGTAGGGCGACTACTAGCTAACCGCAACTATGTCATGGCAGTGGTGGCGCAGTTTTTTTATGTCGGTGCTCAAATTTGTATTTGGTCCTTTACGATCCGCTACGTCATGCGCGAACTTTCGATCAATGAAGAGGCGGCCGCAAGCTATTATATCGCCTCCTTGGTGCTATTTCTGGCTTCGCGATTTATCTGTACTTATCTCATGCGTTTTATCCAACCAGCGCGCTTATTGTCGATTTTATCCGCTCTCGCGATCGTTTTGACGCTCGGAGCGATCTGGGGCAGTGGTACGCTGGGTGTATATTCTCTGATTGGCATTTCGGCTTGTATGTCGTTGATGTTCCCGACTATTTATGGTCTGGGTCTCAAAGGATTAGGCGAGGATACTCAGCTGGGTGGATCAGGCTTGGTGATGGCGATTTTGGGGGGAGCGATCTTGACGGGCATACAAGGATTGATCTCCGATAGCACGGCTAGTATCAAGTTTTCTTTTTATGTACCAGTTGTATGCTTTTTGATCGTAAGTTTGTACGGCCGCTTCGCGGAACGCCAGCACTCTTCAGATTAATAATATATGCCAACAACATACTACCTAGCCTGCGACCTCAAAGAAGATCCCAAACTGATAGCCGAATACGAAGCTTGGCATAAAGCAGAGCGCGTATGGCCAGCCGTTGAAGAGAGCATCAGAGAAGCAGGAATATCGGAGATGCAAATTTTCAGAGCAGGCAACCGTTTGTTTATGGTGATGGTCGTTAGTGATGAGTTTAGTTTCACCCACAAAGCTCTCATGGATGAAACTAACAGTAAAGTGCAGGAGTGGGAATCCCTGATGGATCAATACCAGCAGCGACTTCCTTTTGCCACCCAAGGCGAAAAATGGGTCCTGCTTAAACAAATCTTTCAACTCAATACCTAGGCCATGAATAAGGTGTATTATATCCAAAGTCACGGAGTCCCCATCGGAGAAGAGAAAGTAGTCAAAGTCGCCACAGGAGAAACCAAGAAAACCCTCTTTGGCGGTCGAAAAGAAATCTTTCGCAAAGAAAAACGCTGGGAACAAACCGGATTTTCTCAATCCAAAATTGATATAAAACGCCTCGCCGAAGACATCGCAGATACTATCGAAGAGCTAGAGCGCGAAGGGCTGGAAGTCGAATCAGTAACGCCTATTACTTCTGGAAACTATGACTGGGAGTTCAAGATGCAAGCTAAACGCAGTTCCAAAGGAGGCGCTGGAGGCTATGGTTTTGGCTACGGTTATAGCTATACCGAAGGGGTGATTATTGTCGCAAAAAGTCCATCCTAGCACATTTCCTATTAAATTCGTCCCATGGAGGAAATCAAACCCATTGCCATGCCAGGAATCCATAGTCGATTCCTGCCTTATTTTGAAGAAAAAGAAGCTGGTCGCAAAACCAAAGTCCTAGACGTAGGTGCTGGACATGGTGCCTTCGCCAAAACCCTGCATGACAAAGGATTAGAAGTCGCAGCCTGTGATCTATTCCCTGAGTACTTTCACTTCAAGGAGATCTCTTGTACCAAGGCAGATATCACCCGCGAACTCCCCTACCCTGACGCAAGTTTTGATGCAGTGATCGCCATCGAAGTCATGGAGCATATCAGCAATCATGAGACTTTTTTCAAAGAAGCCTTCCGTGTGCTCAAGCCCGGTGGCATGCTTTATATATCGACCCCCAATATCCTTTCATTGAAGTCTCGTTGGCGATTTTTCTTCAGTGGGTTTTTCTACACTTTTGAGCCATTGGATCGTCAAAACTATGATGGTCTGCAACATACTTCGGCCTTGACGATCGACCAATTTAACTATTGGGGCATCAAGACAGGATTTGAGACGGCTAGTTATGGCATCGACAAAAAGCAAAATACTTCTCGCTGGCTATTGGTATACAAGCCCTTTTTGTGGCTGTTTACGCGAATCAAGAAGATCGCCCCAATTCATAATGAAATGGGCTTATTGCTAGGTAGAGTGCTATTTTTAAGTTTTCCGAAGAAATAATATCTCTTTTAGAGTTTTTTATATAATGTGTTACCCTTTTTCGCAAAAAGGGTAGCAAAAACCCGGCCCGTGCAAAGCCAGCTCTCCTATCCGGCCCCCGAGTGCACGGCCCAAGCCAGCGCATATTATTTGCACGATCTTGGAGGGTCGGCCTTGTCAGCCGCTAGGAACAAGGGGCGGCTAGTGGGCTGGTTTGCGACTGACTAGCATTTTGGATCCTTTTGGGCAATGCAAAAGGACCAACATTTTTTTGCAAAAAAAGGCAATAAATTATTAATAACTCAACTATCAACTATGCCAAGCCCCCAAGAACATATCGAGGCTCACAGACAAGCTGGCCGATCGTTCGTCGCAGACGGTATCCAAAGTTTTGTCAGAGAAGAAGGTAAAGGCGAGGCTGTGGTTTGTATGCATGGAGTACCTTCTTCTTCCTATTTGTATCGTAAGTTATTGCCGGCCTTAGCCGAACGCTCCTACCGTGGGATCGCGTTTGATCTGCCGGGTATGGGATTGGCTGATAAACCGCTAGAGTATGACTATAGTTGGACTGGCTTAGGAAAATGGACCAGCAAAGCTACCGAAGCATTGGGCTTAGATAAATTTCATCTCGTCATCCACGATATTGGAGGGCCTGTGGGCATGGAGTTGGTAGCAGCACATCCGGAGCGCATCCTGTCTCTTACGATCCTCAACACATTGGTGGTAGGTTTGGCCAAGTTTAAAAAACCTTGGACGATGCGCCCTTTTGAGTGGAAAGGTATTGGAGAAATTTATCTTAAGACTTTGCAGCCGAGCATTTTTGCTCCCCTCATGTACTTACAAGGGGTTGAAGATAGAGCGGCTTTACCATTGGATGAAGGTGCGACTTATGTCCACTTACTCAAACATGCTGACGGAGGCAAAGCATTCCTGAAGATCATGCGTAGTTTTGAAGCGACTCAGGCCAAAGAAGATTTGTACTTACAAGCCATCAAAAAACTCAATGTTCCCACTCAAATCATCTGGGGAGATAAAGATCCGGCCTTGACGGTAAAAGCCTATGGCCTGCCAACTCTAAAGGCTACTGGAATTGAACGCTTCTATAAACTGCCAGGCAAGCATTTTTTACAAGAAGATCAGGCTCCAGCTATTGCGGATCTGATTGCGGAGATGAATGCTTAGAAAGGATCTTTAAATTAGTTTGGCATTTCTCCTCGCTTCGCTCGTTCGAAATGAGGGTCCACGAACTAAGACTCAACCCGCTTTAAGCATATTGAGCAGAGCATCTTTACGTGCGCGCGAAACGCTCAGCTCAGTACCATCAGTCAGTTTGACAATGCCGCCATCTCCACGTTGATATTGAAGAACATAATCCAAATTGATCAAATGTGATCGATGAATACGCATAAAACGGTGGGTTTCGAGCAGGTCTTCAACGTCTTTGAGTAAGCGAGTAGCCAGAATCGAATTGCCATCTTTGGTAAATACCCAGATATAATTCCCCTCACTTTCACATCTAATGATAGTATTAATAGGGATAAATCGGAAACCTTCTTGAGTTGGGATTGCGAGTTTTTGCGATTCCTTTTCTGGTACTAAGAAATTTTCAATTAGATTTTGATAGTGTTCACGAAAACGTGAATTATCATAGTTTTTGCGTGCTTTAGCGATGGCAGCGGTAAGTTCTTGGCCATCTACAGGTTTGAGTAAGTAGTCCAAAGCACTGAACTTGATTGCTTTAATAGCATACTGGTTAAAAGCAGTAATGAAGATCACTTGAAAGGGAATTCCAAGCGGCTGAGCCATTTCTAGCAGCGAAAAGCCATCCCCCCCGGGCATTTCAATATCCAGTAAGATAAGGTCTGGCCGTACCTTGACAATGAGAGATAATGCCTCATCGACAGACATCGCAGTACCGATGACCTCGATGTGAGGACAATACCTTTTAATCAGAGCTTGTAAGGTGCGTACCCCAAGTACGCTATCTTCGACAATAATAGTTCGCATTCTCAAAAAGTCAATTCTTCCCTAATATATAGCTATTAAATCTTAATTTCTTATGCGGGCAAATATATTTGCACCTTTGTCCCAGGTGAATCCGTTTCTTCTGAATCTAGATCGTCAATAACAATTTGGATTTGCCCACTATCTAATCCTGCTTGTAACTGCAAACGTTCATTGATGATTTGCATCCCTCGAGACACATGCATATGATTTCCTCTTTTTTGTAATTGGTCCATATTTTTACGCCCAATACCATTGTCAGTGATGGTACACAAAATACGATCTCCGGATTCTTCAAATTTAATGTTAAGGAACCCTAAGCCTTTAGTTTTATGTAGGAGACCGTGCCTAATCGCGTTTTCCACAAAGGGCTGAATCAACATTGCGGGCACATTAATATCAACCAGTGGCAGTTGATCTTCCACTGTAATCTCATAGTTAAATCGGCCTTGATAGCAAAGTTGTTCCATCTCTATATAATATCTCAGCATTTCTATTTCATCGTCTAAGGGATGTTCACTTTTACGCGAAGATTCTAAAAACATCCGCATAAGTTTAGCAAAACGAGTTAGATAGAGGTGAGAAGAATCGGTATCATTATCCAAAATGAAGCTTTGAATGGCGTTAAGGGCATTGAAAATGAAATGAGGATTAATCTGCGCTTCTAATGCTTTCAACTCAAGTTCTGCCATTCGTTTGCTCACATATCTTTTACGTCTTTCTCTATTTTTGATGTTCCTCAAGCGGAGATAAAACAAACCACTGATCAGGGAAATCAAAAGTATTACTCCTAAAACGATTACCCATATTCTTCTCCACCACGATGGTAATACAGTAAATGCATATTGATAAGTGCTTCCCCAAATACTTTGAGTTGTGCGAGCCTCTAATTCAAATTGATAGATCCCCGGATTTATATTACTGAGCGTAAAGGTCGTATTGGTGGTATAAGTCCAATCGCTTTCAGCATTTAAACGATGGCGAAACCTTACCCCCTGAGGATTACTATAATTTAGACAGCTATACTGCCATGTAATATTTTGGTTTGACTTGAGAAACAAATCCGTAGAGTCTGAGACATTAAGCTCTCCAAGCTGCACACTATTTACGATCAAATTGGGAGGATTGTTGGGAGGTCTTTCAACTTCCGTATCTAATTTCGAAATACCTTGACTCGTACCGACCCATAAAATCCCTTTTGAATCCAAATACAAGGTGGTAACATCATTTCCCACCAAGCCATTACTGGTATTAAACTGTTCTAATAGTATCCCATCCCAACGAAATAATCCCTTAGGAGTACCGAGCCACATATCTCCCTTTTTATCAAAGACTAGTTTTCGGATAGGAAGGTCCAATAAAGCCGTAAAAAGTTTAAAAGTATTTGTGTCGTTTGTCTCCTGATATGCAATTCCTTTTTCCGTCGCTATCCATAATCGTTCTTCTTTGTCTAAGGTGATGTCATTGATAAAAATGCTGGGCAATCCCGCAGTTTCACCAAAAGTCATAACCTCATCTCCCTCAACTTTAAATAATCCTTCTGCGATCGAAAACCAGATTTCTTGTTGAGGAGTTTCCAAATAACTAAACCGAGGGCTTAGGCGAGGGATTTGATTAACAGGTATCCCCCGAACGTCCTCTAATACTCCTTTATCATTTAAGTAATTAAGTTTTACATTAATTATGTCAGGAGCACTTTCAAACACCGATTCGACAAGTACGAACTGTCCATCGGCAGTTTTTGCCAGGCCAGGAAAGGCTTTTTCATTTAAAAGATCGCTTACTCCAGTCTCATAGTTAAAACGCCATAGTTTTTCGAGATAATGATAAAGCAATATGGATTCATCAATCCAATTCAGCGCTTCGATCTGTGTAACGCCGCCTTTACCATTAACATTCGGCGTATTTAGGTGAATCCATTTCTCATCTTTAAATATTGAAAATCCTTTCCGTGTAGCAAACCAAATATCCCCATTGGGCCTTTCATCAATGTCCGTCACAGACGAACGATTAGCCTCTTCAAACTGATAATTAATGAAATATTGGTCTCGGATCATAAAGAGGCCATCGCCCATAGTAGTAGCCCATAGATTTCCCTCTAAATCTAATTGGATGAAGGAGACCTCTGAAAACAGATTCATTTTCTCTTTGAAAGAGATGCTTTGCTGAGATACAGGATCGTAAAAAAGTAAGGTTCGTCGATCAGCATCAAGCATAAATTGCTTACCCTTACGACTTGTTTCAAGTTGAATCGGAGACTTGATCTCGGCGGGCAAAGGATATTTGCCCATCATTTTCCCGGCTATCACATGGAACAAAAACTGATTACTTGCCAACCATAGCCCTCCCTCAGGGTCTTCGGACATTACTAGCATTTCTGTATGAGGGAGTTGAGCCGGAAATGCCTCTTCTAATGAGAGCTTTTCGTCGTCAAGCAAACGCCAACAACCAATTTGAGTTAAGAAATAGATTTCACCTTTCGAATCTTGAAAAATCTTGGCATCAAGAAGATTGTAGGTTTCGCTTAAGGTTGCCGACAAGAAAGCGCGCCGATAGATTAAGTCTCCATAATCTTTTGCCGACAGCAAAACCGCTTTGCCTTCTTTTTCAGTTAAGATCCAATAATCAAGTCCAATTGAGTCCTCGGATAAAACACCTCTAGCAAATAAAAATTCATTGCTTTTGGGATGTAAATCCTTAATGATCATTTTCCCATCAGGTAAACTAAATACCTGAGGATTGCGGATCAGTTTATGATCAATTATTATATCGCTGATTTCAGCATCTGAAATACGATTGACCCCCATACGGTGGGGTCCCACATACATTTCGCCTGCTAAATCTTCCCAAATAGTAATGATAGAGCTATGGTTCAGCCCATCTGCTAGGTAATAAGTCTGAAACTTAGTACCATCAAAATTGCATAGCCCATTATCTGTACCGATCCAGATGAGGCCCTTTTTATCTTGATAAATTTCAAAACCCACATTATGAGCTAAGCCATCATCTGTTGTAAAATGTTTGACGAGAAATGGTTGTGCAGACAAGCCTGATAAACTCCCTAAACAAGAGAGAATCCATAATATGTTTAAATGAAAACCCCTTTTCATATACTACTCCCTTTTGTACCCTAACTTAATCAAAGTCTCGCATTTGACATAAAGTAGGAGGAAATTATACACTTTTTCATATTTATTATTATTGAAATAAATGGCTTTAATAATGAATATTTCATAATTAAATGGTCATATTTTTTTAATTATTGAATTTCGCTTCTATATTATCCCTCGGAGCTAAGGATTTTTCATTTCACTGGAGTCAGTGAAAAATTAAAAGGACTGGACTTTATCAATCAGAATTGATGCGCTTTCTCTATACAGGAGTGCTGAGATATCTATGTCTTTTTTTGCAAACCAACTACAATCAACTCTATGGAAAATCTATCCACACTTTTCCTACGATCCATGATGTCATTTTTGTTACTCGCACCCCTCTGGGTGATGAGTCAAACGATCTCTGGAACCGTAATGGATGCTACTGAAAATGCCCCCTTAGAGGGCGTTACAGTGCGGCTCAAGGATTATCAGCTAGGCGCCATCACAGACCAAAGTGGTGGTTTCAAACTAGAAGTACCTGAAGGGGCAAGTACCCTATTGTTCTCATTCATGGGCTATGCCCCTCAGGAGGTACTCATCAGTGATAAAACACAATTTGACATTTTACTTGTAGCCAATGCATTAACCCTTGATGAAGTAGTCGTTACAGCCTTTGGTTTTGAGCGAGACAAAAAGGCTCTAGGCTACTCCGTTCAAGAGATAAATGCTTCGGAACTAAAAGAGGCTCGCTCTACCAATGTAGTCAATGGCCTCTCAGGGAGAGTCGCTGGAGTGCAAATCACCTCTGCCAACGTGATCGGCGGTGGTTCACAGGTTACGATCCGTGGTAATGGTTCTATCCTTGGCAACAATCAACCTCTCTATGTGATCGACGGCGTACCCATGGAAGGAGACTTTGCCCAAGCAACTGGTAGCGATGCCACAGATAACAACGTATATGGCGGGGGTATCTCTGAAATCAACCCAGATGATATCGAGTCAATCACCGTTCTCAAAGGAGCCAATGCCGCTGCTCTCTATGGTTCTCGTGCTGCCAATGGAGTAGTCTTGGTAACTACCAAATCAGGTAAGGGTACAGAGGGACTTGGCGTAAGCTACAACCTCAATATGACGATGGAAAGACCATTTGTCGTACCTGAATTTCAAAATACTTATGGCGGTGGCAATGGCTATGTTACATGGTATGCTGATGGTCGAAACGGTGGAATTACAGACCCACTCGCTGTGCAGCAATTTCAAGATGCATATGGTACTTCTGCCTCACTCGTGGGGACAGCAGGTGTGGATGAAAGCTGGGGGGCTCCGATGGATGGGCGCTTGATCCGACATTGGTGGTCGGGCGAGGCTTTAGCACCTCTCGTCCCCGTACCTGATAGCTGGTCTAACTTCTGGGAAAGCGGTTATACTCAAAATCACACCTTCGCACTCGCGGCTTCCAATGATGTGGCAAGTTTTCGTTTTTCGGCTGGCCGAACGGATCAAACGGGTATCCTATACAATAATGATTATTACCGGAATAATTTTCGTCTCAACACTGATTATAAACTGACAGATAAGTTTAGCGTCAAAGTCAGTGCTGGCTATATCAAATCTGGTTCTGACAATCGTCAGCAACCGGTCTTATGGGAGCCACAAACCTGGCATCATCGTCATGACGACTGGGGTGTACTCAAAGACTATGAAGAATATATGGATGTTCATATCACTCGTGAAGGAGATGAATATCCCTATGCCAACTGGCAACACTCCTTTGCTGACAATCGATTTTATTCCCAAGAGAATCTTACTCAAAGCAACGAAAAAGACCGCTTCCTAGGCAATATTGCCCTAAGCTACCAGTTTACAGATGCATTGAGCTTGATGATCCGTTCCGGAACGGATCTTTGGTCAGACACTCGTATCAATATCACTCGTAATGAGAGAACCAAGAGTTTTACGACCCGGACACAATCGTTCTCCGAGGAGACCCTAAAAAGACAGGAATCGAATAGTGATATCATCCTTACTTATAATAAGCGCTTTGGGGATACTTTTTCTCTCAACCTGCAAGGTGGAGCAAATCATCGCACCAATAATTATAAGCGTAATTATGTCTATGTCAACGATGTCACCATCAATGGCCTCTATAATGTAGCCAATAACGCGACCACCAATACCAATCGTAGTCGCATCGAAGGCAAAGAAGTAAACAGTGTATTTGGAGCTGCTAGTTTCGGATACAAAGGTTATGCCTTCCTCGATATTACGGGGCGTAATGACTGGTCTAGTACGCTCCCGATTGAAAACAACTCATATTTCTACCCCTCCGCTTCTCTCAGTCTAGTATTGACCGATATGTTGGGTATCCAAAACTCAGTACTTTCCTTTGCCAAGGCACGTGCTAGTTGGGCCCAAGTAGGGAATGATACTGATCCATATCGTCTGGCACAGGTTTTTATTCCCCAAGATCCTTGGAACTCTTCCACTCCCACCTTCTCTGAAAACACCGTTATCGCGAATAGCGATCTCCTACCCGAAAAAACAACCGGTATAGAGTTTGGCTTAGATACTTGGTTTTTTGAGGGACGGGTTGGACTTGATTTGACTTATTACAATCAAACCACCACCAACCAGATCATCAATATCTCTGTATCTCGTGCCACAGGTTATGAAAGTAAGGTCATCAACGCTGGAGAGATTGTAAACAACGGCTTTGAGTCTGTATTAACGCTAGTACCGATCAAGCAAAAGAATTTTACGTGGGATGTTACACTCAACTATGCACGTAACCGCAATGAGGTGGTCGAGTTATTTACGGATGCGAGTGGCAACACATTGGAAACAATCGTATTGCAGTCTCGCCGTGGTCTCAGCCTTGAAGCCAGAGTCGGGCAGCCCTATGGAACACTATTTGGCAGCGCTTATGCGAGAGTTGAAGAAGGCGAGTACGCGGGTCTGATCATTTTTGAAGATGGTATTCCCCAGGTAGCAGACGAATTACAGATTATCGGTAATGTTACGCCAGACTGGATTGGTGGTATCCAAAATACCTTCCGATTTAAAGGTTTCACCCTCAGTGCCTTAGTTGATGCTAAAATCGGGGGTGATATCGCTGATGAAAGTAGCTCTACCGGAATGCAAACGGGTATTTATCCGATCACGGCCCTTGGGCGTGAAGAAGGAGTAATAGGTGTGGGCGTCAAAAATATTGGTTCAGCCGAAAGTCCAGTCTACATCCAAAACGACGTAGTGCAACCAACCAAGTCCGTTACGCGCATGCTCAGTGTACGTTCCGTAAACGAAGGAGCTGTGTACGAGGCTAGCTATGTAAAGCTACGCGAAGTGAGCCTCTCTTATACTTTACCCGCTTCTCTAATCGCAAGAATTGGGCTGATCAAAGGTGCTTCTATTTCAGCAGTAGGTCGTAACCTATTGATGCTTTACAACACCCATTCTCAGATTGACCCAGAGCTCAATATCTACGGTGGTAACCTACAAGGGGCACTTTATTATGCTACCCTTCCCTCTACTCGTAGTCTTGGCTTCAACCTCAATCTTGCTTTTTAAGCCCCCCCAATCCTTAGCTTAATCATAATGAATACATCGAATATTCTTTCCAAAATATGCTTCGTGCTGATCTTCAGCATTTTTGCAAGCGCTTGTACCGAAGGATTTGAAGATCTCAATCGCAATCCCAATGAGCCAACCTTAGTCCCACCAGAAGTAATTTTCCCTTATGCCGTTCGCGAAGCGATAGACCGAGTTCATGGGCATCGTACTCGGCTAGAGCGCCTCGGCCTCGACGGAGGGATGCTATGGGTACAGTACCTCGCACGTAATCAATACACCAATGAGGGAGACACCTACAACCCTGATGCATCCATGCGCAACAACAATTGGGAAGGTTTTTTTACCGAGAGCCTGATCAATTTTCAGAAAGTGGTGGACTTTAGCAGCGACCCAGAGAGTGAACATTACAATCTCAACTATCAAGCTGCGGGGATGGTCATGCGTGAATATTTGTTTTCGATTATTACAGACACATGGGGCGCCATCCCTTATGCAGAGGCTTTGAGTGGATCTACTGCGGGCAATCTAGCTCCAGTATATTCATCCCAAGAGGTCGTATATACTCAGATGCTCGCCAATCTAAAATTAGCCGCAGACTTACTTGACCCTGCCGGAAGCAGCATCAAAGGAGACATCCTTTTTAGTGGTGATATCACCCGCTGGCAAAAGTTTGCCAATTCTCTCAGACTGCGTCTTGCCAATCGTATGGCAAGTCAAAAGCCTGCTGAAGCCGCCGCCATCTTCTCTGAGATCATGGGCAATCCAGAGACCTATCCCATCTTTACTAGCAATGATGATTATGCCGAGCTCCTGCATGAGGCACGCCTAAACGATAACAACAACAATGCTTGGCATGAGATTATGGTCATTGATGGCCGAGAAGACTGGTCTGTCAGCCAGACTTTGGTGGATGCGATGACAGATGGTGCAGGCAATGCCACTGACCCACGATTGACAGTTTATGCTCAGCCAGCTTTTGCTGGCCCATTAGCCGGTTTGTATTCGGGTGCCCCGAACGGTTTGCCTGAAGCCTTGGCGAGTGCTTATATCAATACTGCTTCTCGTCCGGGTTCATTTTTCACCATAGAGACGGCTCCCTTTAGCATTATGACTTATAGTGAGTTACTATTTGTCTTGGCTGAAGCAACGATGGACGGTACCTATACCGGGGGGCTCAGCGCTCAAGAATATCTCGAAGCAGCAGTAAGCGCTTCTTTCGAGCAATATGAATTGACGATTCCGGCTGACTATCTGTCGGCTCGTAGTGCAGACATGGAGACGATCATGACTGAAAAGTGGAAAGCACTCTTCGGTCAAGGGATCGAAGCATGGACCGAATACCGTCGCACAGGCTATCCTCTTCTCCCAGAAGCAAGCACAGATGCCATTTTTGCCAATGATGGTTACGTCCCCACCCGACTCAAATACCCAGAATCCGAGTACTCTCTTAACGGGATCAATGTCGAAGCGGCTGCCACTCTCAACGGGGGTAGTGACGACAAATTGACTCCACTATGGTGGGTAAAGTAATCGCATTTTTCACCTTTTGACTTAATCAAAATGAAGTTTTCCAAAAATATATTTCTCATCCTCGGGCTTGTATTGGTACTACAAACAGCTTGTACCTCTGATAAGCTAGCCTTTGATGTCATCGAATCGCCCGTCTTGGCAATATTTGAAGACGGGGCCAATAGTAGTACTGATATTTTGGCAGTCTCTGCGACTTTCTATGATCTAGACAAAACGGGCATCTTAGACCTTAGCGTAAGGATTGATTCTATACCCATACCCAATCTTGAAGTAAGCGTTTATCTTGGTGAAGCAAACCTTATCGCTACTTATAGCACGGATGCTAATGGAGTAGTCGAGTTTGAAGCGGATTATACGGATCTCGGTACTGCCAGCAGATTAGAATGGGTCGGCACCTATGATGACGTTCCTTTTAGGATCTATAACAATTTTTAAATCTAGACAGGCTATCTCCTCATGGGGATAGCCTATTCCTATTACATACCAAACCCAAAAACCTATGTCTACTACCCCCCTTAATCGTAGAAGTTGGCTCAAATCATCTCTGCTACTTGCAGGAGGTGCTGCCATTGTGCCCGCTGCTATGGGCAAAAGTGCTAGCGTTCGCCAGCAGGCGCAAAGCTTTAGCCTCATACACGAAAGAAACCTTTCTTTCCCACCCGATTTCACTAAGATCAAAGCTCGTTTGCTCGCAAATGAGAATCCTTATGGCCCTTCAGACAAAACCCGTTTAGCGATCATGGATGCAGTCTCTAGCGGTAATCGTTATGGACACCAAGATGCTCAAAAGCTAAAGGAAATGATCGCTGAAAAAGAAGGCGTAACTCCTGATCATATCATGCTAGGGCCAGGTTCTACTGATATCCTCGAAAAAACCGCTATCGCCCAATTCGTCAAAGGTGGAAATATCGTTTCCGCCGATCCCTCCTATATGTCACTGGTGCGTACAGCAATGGCATTTGGCGCAGATTGGAAAAACATCCCACTGACCGCCGACTATGCCCATGATCTCAAAGCCATGCTCAAGGCGATAGACGATGACACCAATTTGGTTTACGTCTGTAACCCTAACAATCCGATGGGCAGCCTGACTCCCACAGCAGAC
Source organism: Bacteroidia bacterium (assembly GCA_045106675.1). Classification (GTDB taxonomy): domain Bacteria; phylum Bacteroidota; class Bacteroidia; order J057; family J057; genus JBCAWW01. Next base: position 9,313 of record JBGCFA010000227.1, on the reverse strand, counting down.
TTAAAAGCCTTTTGCGCCAAAGCATCCAAAAAAGCACCGGTTTTTGTTGATGAAGCCTATCTAGAGTTTTTGGATGATGCCGATGCCCAAAGCATGGTCAGTTTAGTAGCCGAAGGGAAGGACATCATCGTCGCTCGTACCTTCTCAAAAATCCACGGCATGGCTGGATTAAGAGTTGGATATGGAGTCGCACTACCTGAAACATTAGCAAAAATCTCTAGCATGGTTCGCAGCAATATGGGCCTTTCGGTTACCTCGCTGCGTGGTGCTATGGCTAGTCTCGAAGACCTTTCTTTTCAGGAGATGAGTCGTAAACTAACGCGTGAAACCCGAGAATATGTCGCCGAAGAACTCACTAGCCTAGGCTTTGCTTACGTACCCTCTCACACCAGCTTTATGATCTTCCCAATCGAATTGCCGGGTGAAGAATATCTCGAAAAAATGTTTGCCAAAGGCATAGGCGTCAGAGTCTTTGAGATCGACGGCAAACCTTGGTCTCGAGTCAGTATGGGGACCATGCCCGAAATGAAAATGTTTACGACTGCTCTAAAGCAAGTCGTCGGCTAAAGATAAGTCCAGCCCTTAGTTCCAAAACGGGCTCCGATGAGGGGAGGGCGATATCCCTCCCCTACTTTCACTCCCCCTTACTTGTCTCATTCAAATTGTCAAAAACATGTGGACTAATCCTGCCGTTCAAAAAACACTTTCACTATTATTATTGATAGGAATAGGCGTTCTGCTACGCAGCAAAATCAAAAACAAAGAATCACTAGCTGGTGTCAAGGTTCTCATATTGAGTGTTGCCCTTCCTGCCACGATTTTTGTTGCCTTACTCAAAATTGAAATTGAAAGTCATCTGCTTTTTTTGCCGCTTTTAGCGTTGGGATTTAACTTGGTCATGTTGTTGGTTACTTATCAGATTTTGCCATTGATAGGTCTTGACAAAAGTAGCCCGACCGCTAAGACTTTGATGATGCTCCTCCCTTCTCTTGCGCCGGGCCTGTCTTGTTTTCCTTTTTTGATCGAATATTTGGGAGACGAAAGTCTTGCCCTAGCCGCTCTAGCAGATGTCGGCAACAAAGTATTTGTCTTGATTTTGCTCTATCTCCTCGCGATGCATTGGTACTATCAAAAAGCAACGAACAAAGTAAGCTCCAACGGCAAACTCAAAGACCTCCTACTTTCTCTCGCCAAAGAACCGGTTAATCTTATGATTATCAGCGCGCTAGTATTATTGGGATTGGGTCTCAACCTCAAAACATTACCAGACTTTCTCCAAAGCACTGCCCTTCGTAGCAGCGCCATGATGACACCATTGGTTTTAATGTTTATCGGGATGGCAGTTAAGATTAAATGGGAGCAACTAAAGCTGATTTTTTCTCTATTGGCCTTTCGTTCAGGCTTTGCTTTGCTGCTCAGCGCGATCTTTGTGTCTTTGGTACCACCTATGGCGCCAGCTATCGTATTGTTGGCGGTGGTCTTTCCGCAGAGTGCTTGTAGTTTTTGGCCCTATGCCCATATGGCAGCTATCGAGCTGATGGAAAACAAAGATGAGCAGTCCAAAAGCAAGACTTTTGACAATGAATTTGCCTTAGCCATCTTGGCCTGTTCTCTACCATTTTCTATTATTTTGATTTTGATTGTTTGCTCAGTAGGCTCAGTTTTCACCAAGCCTTACGTCTTATTTCTTTGTGCTGGCATCATGATCCTCATTGCCATCCTACCGCAATTGTTAGGCACCTTTAATTTGAAGCTCAAAACTGTCGCCTCTCGTGAAGAAGCGTAGCTATAATGGTTGATTTTTTCCTTATTATGCATGAGGAAAAATTGATACCTACATGAATACACGTCGTAACTTCCTTAGGCTATCTGCCTTGGGAGGACTTTTGGGGACAGCCCTGCTGAACGCTTGTGCCCAAGATCCCAAATCTACTAAAAGTACTAAAACAGTTAATAAGCCCATCGTCCTTTCCACTTGGAACCATGGACAGGCCGCAAATGCCGCCGCTTGGGAAGTCCTCAATAAAGGAGGTCGTGCCCTCGATGCGGTGGAAGCTGGCGTTCGGGTAACCGAATCAGACCCTAATGTACGTACCGTCGGCATCGGAGGCTATCCAGACCAAGAAGGCCATGTCACCCTAGATGCTTGTATCATGGATGAAAAGGGCGATTGTGGCTCAGTTGCCTTCCTTCAACATATCGAAAACCCCATTTCAGTCGCTCGCAAAGTGATGGAAGAAACCCCTCACGTCATGCTCGTGGGCGCTGGTGCTCTAAAGTTTGCCGAAGAACAAGGTTTTGAACGCAAAGACTTGCTCACGGAGCAATCTCGCAAGGACTGGCAAGCTTGGCTCGCCAAAGAAAACAAGCCCGAAAAACCGATCATCAATGTCGAAAACCATGATACAATTGGTCTTTTGGCGATGGACGCAGACGGCAATATTTCAGGCGCTTGTACCACCAGCGGCGCTTCATATAAACTACACGGACGAGTGGGAGATTCTCCTATCATCGGAGCGGGTTTATTTGTTGACAATGCTATCGGCGGGGCAGTCGCTACTGGCTGGGGCGAAGCGGTGATCCGGGTTGTAGGCTGTCACCTAACGGTAGAGTTTATGCGCCAAGGTCATAGTCCAGAAGAAGCTTGCCGACTAGCCGTCGAACGCGTCTGTGAAAAAAATCCAGATTATAAAGATATCCAAGTAGGCTTTCTCGCGCTCAACAAGCAGGGAGAGTATGGTTCTTATTGCATTCAAGATGGCTTTGATTACGCCATTCTCGACCAACAAACTGACAATCAACTCATCAAAGCTCAATATAAAGTCAAAGCTTAATCCTTGCTCATGTCTGTAAAATTAGAAGTCTGTATAGATTCGGTCGCCTCAGCCTTTGCTGCCGAAAAAGGAGGCGCTCATCGCCTCGAACTTTGTGGCAACTTAGCCGAAGGTGGCACCACTCCAAGCTCTGGCATGATCCAAACGATCCAAGCAGTTTGCGATTTACCGATCATGATGATGATTCGCCCAAGAGGAGGTGATTTTTTGTACTCTCGCATGGAGTTTGCCGTGATGGAGCGCGATATCGAAGAGGCCAAGCGCCTCAAAGTGACGGGTATCGTGATCGGCCTTCTCACCAAAGATGGTAAGATTGACAAAGCCAAAGCGGCTCGCCTCATCGAAAGAGCACGCCCCTTACACGTAACTTTTCATCGTGCTTTTGATATGACCGACAATCCCAAAGAGGCAATCAAAGCCTTACGAGACCTTGGGGTAGATCGACTCTTAACGTCTGGACATGAGGCCACTGCTCCAGAAGGAACCAAACTCATCGCTCAACTAGTAAAAAATGCTGGCAAAAAACTTAGCATCATGCCCGGTGGCGGACTCAATGCTGATAATGTCGCTAAACTAGTTGCCGACACCGGAGTAACAGAAGTTCATGCGACCGGCAGCCATATACTCCCCTCAGAGATGGAGTACCGCAATGAAAAAATCTTCATGGGAGTACCTGGGATGCCCGAATACTCGCTCAAGCAAACCAGTCCTGATAATATCAAAGCTATCCTGGATGCATTAAGTAGTTAAGCAAAATGAATTGGGTGTTTTATAAGTTTCAATTCCTCCCCCTGCCCCTCCAAAGCGGGATATTGCTTTGCAAACCGTAGGTTGTCCCCCTTTGGAGGGGGTTGGGGGAGGAAAAACATACTCATCTTATTTTACTCGACTACTTAAGTTGATTGTATATGTTTCCGATAAGTAAAAGAGAGAAACGAGGTAAAACATGGGTCATAATACTGCTGGTACTCCCTCCGGTATTTTTCCTATTTCTAATAATCCAACAAGCTATTCAGTGGTATCCCCATATGTCTATGGATGGGCCTTTCCTCCTAATTCTGGGTATTCTATTTCTTTTGTGGGGTATCATCTCATTTGCTGCTTATCAAGGAAAATGGGCAGGGTTTATCCTACTGATTTTAGCTACTTCAAGCCTCTGCTTCATTGGTTTTAAGATATTGATAATCACAAACCAAAGATATGATTTCACTGATATTCAAGTCATTGGCTTTATTTTCGTGATATTATTTTGTGTGATTCCTTCTTTCCTACTCTTCCTGCCTGCGCCGAACGCTTTTCTCCGTTATCAGAGAGAAAAAGACACACGCCATCTAGCGGTATTAGAACACCAACTCAAGCAAATCGGGAAAGATGAATAAGTTAGAATCCAAAGGACAGATACAATTTTGGTTTGTGATGGCGATAACCATTTTTCCTTATGGCAAAACCATCGCTAAGCATCTGTTTTACTTCAAAGAAAGTTTTTCGGATGCTCAAATCGATTTGACTGGCATTGACATTGGTGAAGCTTTAATAAAAATTGCGATCATCACCGCCCTTTTTTCCTTAATGAATAAAGGCCACGTTTGGGCTAAACATCTTTTCGCAGCCTTTATGTTGATCATACTGATTGCTTATTACGCTATTCCAATATCGTTTGGTAACACTGAATTTTATTCGCAAATGTCGATCAGTAGTTGGAAGACAAGAATTACGAATACAGCGCTCTACTTTTTTATGCCTCCTATCCTCCTTTATGCCATGCTAGCTATCAAAGCCTTCCTCCGATTTCAAGCCAAGGGCGAAGCGGTTTTAAACGAAAAAATCAACGATCTAGGAACTTAAAGCCAAGCGTTCTGCGAAGCAAGTCTAGCTCTACTCATCAAGCCTCACCACCTTTCCCGTCTTGGCTGACTCACGGGCGGCATCGAGTATTTCGGTAACGATCAAATTATTTCCCATTGAACTGAGCGTTCCAGCAGGGCTGATCTCTCCGCGGATACAAGCAGCGAAAAATGTTACCGGATTGTTGTAGGGGGCTTCTCGAGGCTCAAAACTCAGTCGCACAGTCTCAGTCTCTTCATCCTCCCGATAAAGTGCTTCCGACCCATTTTGCGGATGAAAAAACCCCTTTGTACCGTAGATTTCCATGTCTTTACGATTATAGGGCCAGTTCCAAGAAGCTTGAATCACGCCTTGCATCTCTGGATAAGTGAGAATGATCGTCGCTTCGTCATCTACCTCAGCATATACTGGATCAGTTTTCATTTGTTGGGTTACGGCCATGACCGAACGCGGCTTTTCCCCATCCATGAGCCAAGTAATCAAATTGGCGCCATAGCAACCAAAATCCGTCAAGGCTCCTCCACCATTGAGTTTCGCGTCAAATAGCCATTCCAAAAACTCAGGCGTGCAACCGAGTTCTTTGGGACCATAATGCCCATCATGCACCACTACTTTGCGTAGGCTCCCCAAGCTTCCCTCCTCACGCAATGCAGCATAAGCGGCATGATTACTAGCATACCAAGTGGTTTCATAATTGGTGAGTAGCAATATTTCATATTCTCGGGCGAGCATCATCATTTCGTTGGCGTGCTCCATACTTACGGCAAAGGGTTTTTCGACCATCACATGGACACCGAGAGGCGCACAGATTTTGACAGCTTCTAAATGCTCGTATGGAGATGTAAAGACCATCACTCCGTCGGGCTTGGTTTTACCGACCATTTTGCTCCAATCATCAAAGAGAATTTTATCCGACCAACCAAATGCTTTGGCGTATTTGGCCCGCAGCGTATCATTGGTTTCAGCTACCCCGACGATTTCTACGCGTTCTAGAAAGCTAGGATTACCCATGAAGCCAATATGGTCATGAGTAAGGCCAATAATGGCAATCTTAACTCGATCAGGGCTTTGACCAAGGACTGGAAACGCTATCGTGATAAGAAACGTGAAAAGTAGTAGGCTGGATAATCTCATGGAGTCAATCTTTGGTTTGAACTCCAAATAAGGATTTTTCTACTAATCTGAAAGGGATAAGGCCTTTTTTAAGGATACTATAATCTCAACAGGCTCCTGAGCGATGTCAAGTCTAATCGCATCTTTAGGGACCTCGAGGGCTTCAAACTGGCTTTTGAGGAGGCTAACTGGCATATAGTGATCAGCACGTTTACTCATGCGTTCCGCGATCAGCGAAAAATCTCCATCCAAATATGCAAAACGGACATAATCCCCTAAATCAGCCCCTAGACGATCTCGATAGATGTGTTTGAGAGCCGAGCAGGCAAGAATACCACTTTTATTTTGGGCATGGTGCTCTGAGATCAATTGATGAAGGCGATCGAGCCAAGGCCAACGGTCATCATCATTGAGTGGCTGTCCAGCTTCCATTTTGGCGACATTGACTGCTGGATGAAAATCATCCGCATCATAAAAAGGCCAGCCTGTTTGGGCGGATAAGCCTTCTCCGATAGTGCTTTTGCCGCTACCAGAGACACCCATGACGATAACGAAGCTTGGGTTCACGAGCCTGAACGTAGTTTATCGATTTCGGAAAGGATCTCTTCGGGCTGCAGATAGGTATCCGCTTTGAAGTCTTTGTATTTTTGGCTTGCAGCCGAACGATTGATTGCGAAGTCAGACCACTCGTGCAATTGCCAGCCGAGGCCTCGAGAGATCGTCAGGCGATCGATGCTTTTTTCAAAAATAGCTTTGGTACGAGCAGTAGCATAATTGAGTCCTGCGCCCATAATACCCGGCCCACTACTCTGCTCATAATCAAGGATATGAGCCAGTTCATGACCGATGATCCCAATCTGACCATTGAAACTGATATCATCAATATGAATCTGACAATCGTCAGAGTTGTTAATAAATACTTTGTAGTGACGACGCCCCTGACGCTGGAATACAGACGCAGGATCTGGCCTAGCAGCCATCGTAGTTTTGATAGCTTGTTCTACAAATTCAATCGGCACTTCTTTTAGCTCTGGGTAATGACTCAAAGCAATGAGACTGACTAATTTATATTTTTCGGCTAGTACTTTTTGGTCGCCAAACTGGGTTTTAAGTTGTGCGATTTTGTCTTTGTCGAACTGAGTCTCCTTGAACCACTTCTTTTCCCCTGGGAGATGAGAAGTCGTTCCGCTTAGCAGGACAAAAAACAAAATCGCACTCGTCCATCTAAGGATCATATCGCTCTTTTGAATACAGTATCTACTTATTCTATCGCTTTTGAGCGTAAAATGTTGCCTTATTTATTCTTTTTAGCCCAACTATCGCGTAATGTCACCGTGCGATTGAACACCAATTTGTCCTCTGTAGTATCCAAATCAAGTGTATAATAACCCTTACGGATAAATTGAAAATGTTGTCCCACTTCAGCATCCTTCAAGCTTGGCTCTGCCATAACACCAGACACTTGGTTCAGAGAATCTGGATTCAAAAACTCCAAAAAGCTCTTCTCTTTATGTCCATCAGGTGATTCATCATTGAAAAGGCGATCATACTCACGCACATCTACTTCGATAGCATGCTCCGCTGAGACCCAATGCAAAGTACCCTTGACTTTGAGGCCAGAGGTATCTGAACCACTACGTGATTCAGGGACGTAAGTACAATGCAGTTCTTTGATCTCTCCGGTGGCTTCATCCTTGACAAAGTCTTCACACTTAATGATATAAGCCCCTTTGAGACGAGACATACGGCCAGGTCCAAGACGAAAATATTTGCGTGGCGGGTCTTCCATGAAGTCGGTCCGCTCAATGTATATCTCTCTCGAGAACGGCACCATACGGCTACCGCTTTCAGGATTTTCGGGATTGTTTCCGATTTCCATCTCCTCCACTTGTCCTTCTGGGTAGTTGGTGATCACTACTTTGAGTGGAGCCGTCACAGCCATGACGCGGGTAGCGATTTTGTTGAGATCTTCGCGTACACTAAACTCCAATAAAGAGAGATCAATTACATTGTCACGGCGAGCAATACCGATACGATCCGCAAAATTGCGAATAGCAGCAGCAGTATAACCACGACGACGCATACCCGAGATAGTAGGCATACGGGGATCATCCCAACCATTGACATGACCATCTTCGACGAGTTGACGCAGTTTGCGCTTACTCATCACAGTATAGCTTAGGTTGAGGCGAGCAAACTCAATTTGCTGAGGCGCATATATGCCCAATTCGCCAACAAACCAATCATACAATGGGCGATGCACCTCAAATTCAAGCGTACAAACCGAGTGAGTAATCCCCTCGATAGAATCGCTTTGACCATGCGCCCAGTCATACATTGGATAGATGCACCATTGGTCGCCCGTACGGTGATGAGTACGCTTCAAGATGCGATACATGATCGGATCACGCATATGCATATTGGGGCTAGTCATATCTATTTTGGCTCGGAGGATTTTTGCGCCTTCGTCGAACGCTCCGTCCTTCATTTGGGCAAAAAGAGATAAATTTTCTTCGACGGATCGTTCCCTAAAAGGGCTCTCGGTACCAGGCGAAGTAGGTACTCCACGCATGGCCCTAATCTCCTCTAGGGTCGAATCATCGACATATGCCTTGCCTTCTTTGATGAGTTGAACAGCCCAATCATAGAGCTGTTGAAAGTAGTCGGAAGCAAAAAGTGGTTGCCCCTCCCATGTAAAACCCAGCCATTGCACGTCATGCATTATAGAGTCCACATATTCGGTGTCCTCTGTTACTGGGTTAGTGTCATCAAATCGAAGATTGGTTTTTCCGCCGTATTTTTGGGCGAGACCAAAATTCAAACAAATTGATTTGGCATGCCCAATATGGAGGTAGCCATTGGGCTCGGGGGGGAAGCGCGTATATATCCGGCCGTCGTACTTAGCTGTCTTGAGGTCTTCCTCAACACGAGCTTCGATAAAGTTTAGGGATGCGCGAGCCTCTTTTTCGCTCATGAAGGTACTTTCCTTTGGTTCAGTGAATTACTAAATTATAACGAGGCAAATATCTTGCCTTCTGAGATTTATTCCTAACCGCCTTTAGCTTAATATTCTTTTTCAATCGGACTTTAAACTTAATCCGCATTTTATGAAACTATCACGAACGCTACTTTTGTCTTGCCTTTGCAGTATGCTACTTCCCGCAATGCTGTTTGGACAAACGCCTCAGTCGGTTACTTATCAAGCTGTAATACGAGACGGAGGCATGCTCGTTGTAAACGAACTAATCTCCGTGGAATTTAGTCTCCAGCAAAATGGAACTGAAGTATACCGTGAGACTCACGCACCTACCACCAATGACTTTGGCCTCTTCACTGCGGTAATAGGAGATGGCGCTGTGCTAACGGGTGATTTTAAAACACTTGACTGGTCTCTAAACAATTATGAACTCAAAGTAAGAGTAGATATTGGAGGTGGTTTGATGGACTTAGGACAAAATGAGTTGCATAGCGTACCTTATTCCCTCTATACCCAGAAAGCCCACGAACTCGATAGTCTTCCA
>JBGCFA010000226.1:0-9560 GCA_045106675.1 Bacteroidia bacterium | reverse complement strand
CTTATGGAGGTACGAGCGGGAATCAGTTTACTTTTACTTGCCCTTCGAGCAACATTACTCCCTATCAGTTTAGTAGTTCTTCGGTCGCGCCCATGCATAGTGTGGCGGGTAGTCATATCGGTTACGAGCGTGTAGAGATGAGCAGTCCCGGCAATGGTAAAAGTGTATTCTCTTACTCGATTTTGCCTTATAGTGCTTCTAATGGTACCGTACCCTATCTATCGCGAGACTTTGATCCGGGCAATGGCAATATGCTGCGCGAACAGCATTACCATCAATCTGGAGCCATCCAGTCCGAAAAGATCTTTCAATATCAGACGATGATGCAGACCGCTATGGTCGCCAATGTTAGCCTCAACGGTCAGATCTCTTACCCTGGGGTATTCAAGATTCAAATTCTGGACGTGAGCCACATGTGCCAAAATGTCCTCTTTCCGGTTTCGAACATCCATGCTCGCAAGGGCTATCCTTTACGTACTGGTATCAACCGCTTGCAAAGTTTGACTGAGCGTAGCTACGATGCCAACGGCTCCTCTTATCAAGAAAAAGCCACTCAATATGAGTACAACAATCCCAATCACTATCAGATGACCAAGGAGTCATTTACCAATAGTGATGGCAAAGTCATCTCGACCGAGTATCGCTATGCGCACGAACTCAATGATAATGCCTTGCTCGCCAAAAATATGCTCGCCATTCCACTCGAAACCCTCCAAAAAGTAAACGGACAATTGGTGGGCGGAGTCAAAACCGAGTATGCAAATTTTGGCGGTGATCTACTGCTCAAAAAGTTCTACAAAAAACTCAGAGATGGTTCTAATTATCTGCAAGCCACCATTGATGCTTATGAGGGCGAAGGCAGTATGCGTCAGTTTCATCAAAACGGCAATGTGCCGAACGCTTATCTCTGGGACGCGGGGGAGCAATTACCGATTGCCAAAGCTGCCAATGCTCGTTGGGACGAAATTGCATATGCTGGCTTTGAAGACGAGGGTAAAACCGTAGCCGAAAATGGCCGCTTTATGATCGACGGCCTTAATGGCGGCTATAGTACTGATGCTAAGACGGGCATGAAGTCATTGACCCTTTATCAGAGTGGCAGCTGGACTTATCGCCGCTTACGCTATAATGTCTCGCAGACAGGCAAATACGTCGTTTCCTTTTGGTACAAAGGAGCCACCTTACTCCTCAAAAACGGAGGTTCTACCCTCCAAACCCTGAGTCCTAGTAGCACTTGGCAGTATTTTGAGATGCCAGTTTCACTGAACGCTGGGAATCAGATTCGCCTGCAAACCATCAATGGTTCCTCTGTCAAAATCGACGAAGTACGCATCCATCCTGCTGACGCACAGATGACCACTTATAGCTATGATGCCGCTCGTCGTTTGATCGATATTACTGACCTCAATAGCCGCCCGACTACCTATGATTATGATGGGTTTGGACGATTGGAGAGTGTGCGTGATCAAGATGCTAACATCCTGCAAACCCATGATTATAGCATCTCTGCGCAAGTGGCTACTAACCCTAGTGCTTTGCGTTCCGCGATCGTTCGCGTAGCGGGCAAAACTACCATCAGCCAAGTCAATGCAATGGGCAGTCCGAGTGAGAAGCATAGCAGCGTATCTTTTTTTGACGGCCTTGGTCGTACTACCCAAGAAATAGCAGTCAAAGCAACCCCTGATCAAAAAAACTGGGTAATCCCGCATCAATTCAATGCTTTGGGACAGGAAGCGCGACAGTTTCTCCCGTTCCGCAATGCGGTGAACAATAGTAACTTTATAAACGGTGCAATCTCCCTGCAAGCAAACTTTTACAATACGCATGCTGATTTGTTGGAGATGCCGCAGGCGGATCGGATGACACCTTTTGCTGATAGCAAGTATGAAGCTTCGCCGCTGATGCGCGTGATCGAGCAAGGTGCTTCTGGTGCTGATTGGCAAATCCAAAACAATGGTAGCGGCCACACTCTCAAGACGATCTACCGCACCAACAATCCGAGTTTGAGCGTCGATAAAGTGCGTCGTTGGTTGTGGACTGCTGGTACAGATCAGTTTACTGGGGCGACAATCTACCCTGCGGGAACGCTTAGTGTGGTCGAAACAAGCAATGAAAACGGCAATCTTAGTCTCGAATACACTGATATGATGGGACGTATCGTTCTGCAACGCAGTCAGATCGATGGCTCCTCTACGACCAATAAAGCCGAAAAATGGGCCAATACTTATTACCTCTACGATGATTTTGGCAATCTGCGTCATGTCATCCAGCCTGAGGGTTGTAAACTACTCAATAGCAGCGGCTGGAACCTCTACGGTGGCAATATTTTGGTAGATTTTGTCTTTAGCTACGAATATGACAATCGTCATCGTGTGAGCAAAAAACGTATTCCGGGAGCAGATTGGGAGTACCAAGTCTATGATAAGCTGGACCGTATGATCCTCAACCAAGACGGCAATCTCCGTGGCAGCAAAAAGTGGCGTTTTACGAAGTTTGACGCGATCGGTCGCCCTATTCAGACGGGTTTATATTTTGGTGGTACCACACAATTGGCCGCGATGCAGTCATTGGCTGACAACGCTAGTCAAATTTTCGAAACCCCTAATAATAGCACCTACGCCTATACCAATGTCGCATTTCCGGCCTTGCCGAACGCTAATCCTGATATTTACTCAGTGAGCTATTTTGATGACTATGACTTCAACCGCAATGGTAGTGATCAAGATGCTAATGAAGTCGCAATAGGAGAGTCATTTTTAGGCAGCGCCTTTACGGGCAGTAGTTTTACTGCTTTGCAGAACGCTCGTACTCGTGGCCTGGTGACAGGCATAAAAGTGAAAGTGCTGGACGGTAGTAATCAATTTTTGTTGACGCGGACTTATTATGATCGCTATGGCCGTGAATTACAGACGCGTTCAGAAAACCATCTCGGTGGACAAGATCGCATCACTTATGACTATAACTTTGCTGGGGAACTGAAGCGTAGTTTTCACTTTCATGAGACCTCTGCGGATGTCATGCATATCTATAAAGCCTTTGATTATGATCATCAGGGCCGCCTCTTGAAAGTCTGGCAAGACCTCAAAAAAGGCTTGATATTGCCGAGCCAATGGACGCCTAATCCGATGCTGCTCGTCTCTCAGTCTTATGATGTACGTGGGCAACTCAAGGAGAAAAACCTACATTCTATGAACCAAGGAGCGAGCTTTTTGCAATCGGTGGATTATCTCTACAACATCCGGGGTTGGATGCGTAAGATCAATGAGATTCAAAATTGTGATGTTGAAGGCCCTGAATCATTTGGTGCGGAAGGACTTGGTGAGCCTGGCGAACCGGTTGGTGGTACGGGTGGAGAACCGGGACCAGGAACGACTGCTGGGGAAAATGATCTTTTTGCTATGGAACTGCGCTACAATCGCCTGACTAACGATCTACCGACCAGCGTGTCTAAACTTTATAATGGCAATATCGCGGGCATGATCTGGCAGACAAAAGGCGGATTGACTTGTGATCCTCAAGCTTATAGTTTTACTTATGATGCGATGGATCGCTTGCTCAACGCTCAGTATGCCGAAAAAGGCATTAACCAAGTTTGGAACCAACAAGTAGATCGTTACTCGCTAGAGGAAATCCAATACGATCAAAATGGTAATATCCTCAATCTGCAACGCAAAGGTGTTACAGCTTATAACTCAGCTAATGCGAACTTTAGTTTTGGCATGATGGATGATCTCAGTTATACATATCGTGGCAATCGTCTGATCCGTGTCGAGGACAATGTGATCGACAATCTGCCCGTCAATGTGGAGCAGTTTCATGATCGAACTAAGACTTTCCAGAGTTTTAATTTCGGTACGCATGAGTATAAATACGACGCAAACGGCAACATCACCTCTGACTACAACAAAGGCGTTAGCGTAAGCTACAACTCCTTCAATAAGCCAGTGCTAGTTACCTTTACCGACGTCAATGACAGTCGTTATGGGCAGCAATTGCGCTATGTCTATACCGGTGATGGCAGCAAGATCCGTCAAGACGTGCTCAAAGCTAGCGGACAAGTAGAAAAGCAGACAGACTATGTTGGTGGCTTTCACTACGAGGCTCACTCAAATAACAATGGAAGTTTAGGCGCTCGCCAATTGAAATTCTTCGCTCATGAAGAAGGTCGCGTACGTATCAACGGCAACAGCCTCCAACTCGAATATTACCTCAAAGACCATCTCGGCAATACGCGCGTAACTTTCGGCGACCCCGACAACAATGGTATCGCCAATCTCTTGCAGGAGGATCATTATTACCCCTTTGGCATGAAGCATAGTGGAGGTTTTGCGCAGGCTACGCCCGCTAACCAGTATCGCTACAATGGCAAGGAGTTTCAGGATGAACTGAGCCTTGGATGGTATGACTATGGATTTAGATGGTATAGTGCAGATATCGGGAGGTTCGTAAGTGTTGATCCCTTGGCTGAAGACTTTTATCATCTAACCACTTTTCAATACGCTAGTAATTCTCCTATCTATATGATAGATCTGGATGGGTTGGAAGGCATTGCTGCAAAAGATATTAAACCAGAAAACATTACTACTGCAGCGGAAAATGCGACGGCGAGTGTAATAGAAGTGTACGGCAATACCCAAGCAGTTTGTAATATCGGTACAAGACAGGCTGTGGAAGAGATTACGGGAAGCAAATCTTTGTATCCTAATACAAGTGGCGGAGAAGTTAATGGAAATGGTTTAGCAAACACGATTGGTACTTCCCTCACAAATGGAGAGATAAGTGACTTTGAGCCTGTTACAGATACCGATTATCTTGCCATGCAGGAACAAGTCAATGATGGTGCTGTAATCATCGGGGTCTATAATTCTGCAGAGGCCGGTAGCGGCGGACACATTTTAATGATGGTGCCTGGTGAATTAGATTTTGCTCCCGGACATCAAGTTGACGTTCCGCAAGTAATGGAGAATGGGAGCGGCCATAGAAAGTCAAAAACAGAGCTTGATGACAACGTAAGCTCTAATACAGCATCCCAAATGAAGTGGTATATCTACAATGGAATAGGAGAGGCCGAAGAAGAATCATCCGGTTCGGCAAACTCATCGAGTGAATATTGTAATCCTTACGAACATTGCGAAAAATATTAATTAATAATGTAGAACCGTGGGACTTTGCTCCCACGGTTTAATAATTGGAATAATAAAAACGATAGTATGAAAATTTACCAATTACTGATTACTGGATTTATGTTTCTATGTTTTGTTCCAAATCTATCCCCTGGCTTAGTTTGGATTATTGGGGTGAAAAATGGAACTCTGGTTGCTAGAGAGACTAGCACCAATTCATTGTATAAAATCGATGACTTTGACGTAGCTTATATGCAAGGTGGGGAAACAGAAAAACCACTCATCATTCAAGATGATCTGCTTTTAAGTAAAACTTTAGTTGGAGACGAAACCGCTTATGTTGTTTACAAGTCTGGAAAAGCGATCCAAACAACCATCTTAAAATGGTCAATAATCTATCCTGTCTTTTATAAAGAAGAGGCGATCCTATTTATGAACTCTCCTGCGATCGGAGAGCTAAATAGCACCTTGAAAAAGCTGGATTTTCATTCTGGCGAGATACAAGAGATCCCTGAAATAAAAGGAAACTTCCTCCATAATATTTCTGGGAATGAAATACTTTACGCTCAGATACCTGAAGGTGGGCGCTACCCCAATGTAAATATCTATCGACAAGATATTGAAAATCCTAAAGCAGAGGCTGAATTACTAATCGAAAATGTTCATGGTTCATATGTATTTCCCTCCCAAAGTGGGCGCTTCATTGCTTACAATGAACGAACTCCGTCAGAGGATCATCTGAAACTAATAGATACTCAAACTCTGGAATTGGTGGATATCGATTCTCCCGAATTTTGGGAATCACAGCATCAGGTTTTTATTGATGAAGTTCAGAATAAGTTGACAATACTAGGTTGCCGGAGTCATACTGTAGAAGAATATGATCTCTTGCAGTTAATTGGCAAAAAATAAAAAAAATCTCCCATACGCTTTCCCCCTCTCCCTCTACGAATACTCAAAGGGCTGGAGAGGGGGCTTTGCATTTATGCAGTTTGAGGACATCAAAAACCATCAGACCTTATCGCTATGTTATTTAGAACCTATCTTTTCGCTTTTTGCCTGCTTTTTTCAACTAGCCTTATAGCTGCTGTCGCCCATACGGATACTTGTAAAGTTTGCGACACCAAGCTTTGGATTGACTTTTTGAGAAACAATGCTGTCGAGCCTGAAGCTGCAACTATCGCTCAATTGTTAAATAGTATTGAGCCAAGCTGTCAAAGCAATGTCGAATTTTCCGAACTAAGCAATGAACTTCTTTTTGAACTGTTTGCCTCATATCCAGAAAGAAGTCTCGAAATTTTAGAGGCGCTTCATCCTCAGCATTCAGCTTATATCCTCCAACAACTTGGGGATCCTATACATGAGGGGATCGCCCTTGAAAAGACGTTCAGGGCAATACAAAATACTAAGCCATTCGAGCTAGATTCTATCAAACAAGCAGTACTAAAGGCATTGACTCCAATTCCGACTGTATTCTCCCTTATTTCTCAAAATAACAACTGGCAAGCTCGCCAATACTTCCTCACTCGCATCGAATCTGGCATAGAGCAACGCATCGAAATCGAATCGACCTTTAGCGATTGGGAAGTCTTAGATGGAAATCGTGTGCTTGCGCTAAGTCTCCAAAGTGAAATTCAAATCCTCGACTTCACACAACCCAATACGATAAAGAAGGTGCCTCTTGACTTGGGTTCTGACGACATCCTTGAGATCGCACTATTTGAAGGCGGTTTTTACTTTGTCAGTGCGGAGGCGGAACATCTGGCCTTTACGACTTCTGCCCTCTGGCGATACGAATGGGCCTCCGCTAGTTACAACTCCATTGCGATCCCTGATAGCCTCAATATGAGTGGCTTGACTTGTAGCAAAGACGGCTCTCAGATTGCTTTTGTCCATACTATTTCCTCCCTAGAGGATACTTACGAGGAAATATATCAACTTATCCATTTTGACCTTGCTTCGCAGAACGTCCAAATCCTTGACCAAGGCTTGTTGGCTAATGCTGAGCGTTTTGTCAGAGAAAATACTCCGAGGGCCATACATTTCCTTGATGATCACAATCTCGTTTATCTCAAGTCCATTAATGACGAAAGGAACGTCTTTCAGATGGATCTTCTCACACAAACGAAAAGCATATTGAGCATTTTGCCTTATTATGTGTCGAGCATCACTTTAGGGCCTGTCGGTACATTGACTTATCGCTCGAAAGATAAGTACCTAGTGAGCCTTGAATGGGAAACAGGAGACTTCCAAAAACAAGCAATTCCAACTAAAACCTCAGTGTTGAGTTTGCAATACCATTGATCCATCAAATACAATCGTTCCGCGACGCGGAACGCTTTCTCCCTCTCTGGCTACGAATACTCAAAAGGCCCGAGAGGGAGTCTTCTTTTACTGCTATTTGGGATCATCAGCAACACTTAAATACTCACGCCATGTTATTATTTCAGCTTTCCTTTTTGTTCGTCTCTTTTTCTTTTTTTGGCCCTAGAGCTCAACCACAGATAGTAGAGACGACTCATGCCTCAGATGTTCAAATTTGCACGCCCTGTGATCTGCTCTGTTTCGCTGAAACCTCAAGCCCTCAAGCAGCTATCTCACTTTTGTCTCAAAATCAGCTCGTATTAGAAGATAATTTAGAGAATGAAATCTGTTTCCTTGAACTCTTAGAAACCTTGGTATCTATCGCTATTGTCGATTCAGGAACAATGGTTTACCCTATTATTGATAGCATGGGCACGCTTTCAGATGGTTATGCTAGCGAAGCGATTGAGGCTACATTAGGCCACCTTTTTGTCAATGATCAAATAGATTTCTTGAGCTACTATGCTGTCGAGGCTTCAGAAGATTTTAAATTTCATATCCAGACCGAATTCTCACTTCTAATTGACATGGAAGAAGAGCAAACTATTGACGCTCTAAAGGCTGATTGGATCAGTAGTATTCAGGTCTTTTCCTCCTCTGCTCCACAGAATGCTTCTCTCGAAGCTTTTGTCTATGAAATCCAGGCACTTTAAGCACCTCTCGGCAATACTTTCTCCTCAGATAAGGCTTAGTCGTCATTCTGATGCAGACACTCAAAATACTCTTCTGATCAAAGTCTTCCTTTGCTAATTGATCTCAATCAAACCCTAACCAATGAAAAACCTTAGCCCTTTCTTTAGTCATCTGTTAATCTCCTTTTTGTTCATTATTGTCGCTCAACCTGTCCAAGGCTGCGACCACAGTTCTCTACAGCTAGATACTTATCTCGAATTTCCCATTGCCCATGATGGTATCGTCAACTGTCAGCATCTCGACTTCGGCGAACGCGGCGAATTGGTCTTGATTGGGCTCAATACACCTCAAGGGGATGATCTTATTACGTCTATTATTTTTCTTCTTCAGGGGCAAGAACTCATCGCCAAGCACCAGATTAGCAGTTTTGATAAAGAAGATGTCGTCCTAGAAGACGGGAGTCGTTTACCTGCCTTTAGTTATTATTCGAGTAGCGTGGGTTGGATGCAGTATTTTATCTATCAAGATGCCAAAGGCTTTGTCCCGACGATAAAGATGGATCAAACTGAGATGAAGGCCGTTAATTTTTTCGATGAAACCTACTATGATTATCTCTCTTACCACAAAATCCAGATCAATACTTTTGTCGGACTTGATACTGAAATAGACGAAATCTTATTTCTACTTGGAGCGGCTGATTCGACCAGCATTCGTTCCAGTTTTGATATAGGGGATAGCTCAATTCAGGTATTACATTACGATAATTTCACTATCAGTCTGGAAGATGGGCTTATTTGGGAGTTTACATTAGCCAATGAGGGGGATGAGTTAGCGCAGATTGTCGTTGGGAGTGATGATGCAGATTTGGTTGAGCGTTTTCCTCACTCCTTCGGAGAACGCCTCGTCACGGAGGACGACTATCGCCTTACCCTAGCTTTGCTAAATGCTCAACACCAAGTGGGAGATTATCGCTATCTAAGTAAAGAGGTAAAGGCCGGTATTATCAGCAAAATATCTCTTTGGATCAATCCATGATGTTTCGAGATTCAAGCGTTCTGCTATGCAGACAAATAAAAATCTCAACTAAAAAATCCCTGATTGGAGAATCTTTCTTCTATCAGGGATTTTTTTTATCAGATGCTTTGAAAGGGAGAAGTCTGAGATTTATCGATAGGAAATATTCGCGTAAGTCTGAGATTTCTCCTCGCTGCTCTCGTTCGAAATGCGCGTTCCGCGCAGCGAAAAACTTCCTTCAGATGCCGCTTACTTAATCACCTCTGCCGCTTACTGAGAATTGCTTGTCCCTCTCACTGAGCCTTTGCACCTTCCTGAAAAGCAAGCTTATGCTACGTTTTTCACAATGTGATTTAGGGTTGAGTGCTCGCGAGCGACAGGTGTTGGAATGGGTCGCCCACGGACAGACGACGCATCAGATAGCCG
>JBGCFA010000225.1:0-9348 GCA_045106675.1 Bacteroidia bacterium | reverse complement strand
GGAACATGGGTGTGGTTCAGGCACTTAATTGTACTTAGGTATTCTTTATCTCTAGGGCTTATTTCACGGCTTCGCGGAACGCTCATTTCGAAAGAATGCAGCGAGGAGAAATCTCAAAACTCTCCCTTGCTCCAGCGTTCTGCGCAGCAGGAAAATGATAAATATCTGCCAACTCCCTCCTCACAATGCTAGCTCAGCAAGATGTGATTGAATGCGCTTTAGATTGCTTGTAATGGTATCCATCTCCTTTTCACGAAAAGGCCTTAGTGGAGGCGCTAAATAATTGCCACAAATCCCTAAAAGCGAAGCTGCTCCTTTCAATCCTTTCAAATAGCTCGAATTATATTTCCCAACTGTATAAAGCAGAGAAGCGATCTCCAAAATGTGTGTTTGCAAAACTTTGATCCTTGCAAAATCATGGCCCTTGGCTGCCTGATACATTTGCACATACAGTTTAGGAAACAGATTAGCGCCACCATTTACACCGCCACTGCCGCCCATCAAAACGGTTTCGGCCATGATTTCCTCAGGCCCCACAAAAAGGGCAAAACCCTCTCGCTTTATGGCATATTGTAAACTCTGAAAATAGACCGTATTAGCGGAACTGTCTTTGATGCCAATGATGTTTGGGTGCTTCGATAAACGTACTGCAGTTTTTAAGCTCATCGAAATCTTGGTCATAGAAGGCATATTGTATAAGAATACTGGCAATTGGGAGCGATCTGCTAGATCCCAATAATATTCATATAATTCTTCTTGGCCCAAATGAAAATAAAAGGGTGGGGTAGCCACCACGGCCGCAGCTCCTTGAGCATAAGCCAAGCTTGCCAAATCCAAGCTCTCCTCAATGGAAGTATCCGTAATGCCTACTAATAAAGGAACCCTCGCATTTATGTGTTTGGCAGTTTCTGTAATAAGTTGCCTTCTCGTCTGATAGCTGAGGCTGGTAGACTCTCCAGTAGTACCAAGAATGAAGATGCCATGAACGCCACCCTCTATCATGTGGTTGACTAGCTTTCGCACTCCCTCAGTATCTAGTTTCCAATCGGAAAAAAGCGGCGTCAACATAGGCGGGATTATACCTTCGAAAGAAGGACTATTTGAGTTGTTGGACATGACTTGAGTAGTAGTAGGTAGTAAAAGACCATTAATTAGCTCGTAGCACTACATGCTTTACATTGGTCCGATTGTAAGTATAGCTAATGTGGATTTTACCATCTTCCGCCTGAATGATCGCGGGATAGCTATATTCTCCTTTCTCCTCATTTTCAAGAATAAGCGCATCTGACCAAGTATTACCATCCTTTGAAATGGCTAAGTTCAATTTGTTCCGGCCTTTGGTCGTTGGGTTATAAACCACTAATTGCCAACCATTTGGAAGAGTCAGTGCGTCAGTCCCAGCACTCGGATTGGGGAGGGTTGTTTTGGTAAAGGCCCCCCAAGTGTTACCGTTGTCATCAGAAAATGCTTGCATTACCGCATCTTCTCGACTGCGACACAAAACCTGCATTTTATTATTGGGATATCTCAATATGCTGGGTTGAATCACATTGAATTCAGTCGTAGGGTCAATTGGAATCTTCTCCCAAGTTTCGCCTTGATCTGTAGATCTTTCAATATGTGCTTTCCAATCGGGTTCATCTTCTGTCGATACTTCTGTACTTGAAGGCGCGAGAATCGTACCGTCAGCCAATTGGATCGGTTTGTTTTTGATTGGACCTAAAATTCCGTCAGGCAATCTACGAGACTCATTCCATGAAACGCCATTGTCGTCGGAGCTACGGACCATTCCCCACCATTCTCGAGGACTAGGACCTACTTTGTAGAACAAGAAAAGCTTGCCTGTCGCCGCCTTAAAAAGTACTGGGTTCCATGTTGGATAACGCAATGAGTCATTCATCACTCCATCGGCAATCATCATTGGTTGGGTCCATTTGCCGTTTTCAGTAGTAGAAAGCCAAATCACGACATCTGGATTTTTTTCCTCCGTTCCTCCGAAGGAAGCTGCCATAAAACGATTGGGCGAAACTTCTTCGATAGTAGAGGCATGGCATTCGGGAAAGGGCGGCTTGTCGTAGACAAAGTCCTCACTTATTTTTTCGAGCTTCAATGGTCCTTGACAACTGACCAAAGAATAAATTATGAAAATGCCTAGAATGATAGAACTTAAGGGTTTCATCGCGGTAATTTATGTAGTAGCTAAAAGGTTGGTCCTTAACCTATAAATTAGAAATTTTTCCTCTTTTGCCACCTTTTTTACTTTGGGATCGATATCTTGCTAGTTGGCGATCCATTCATCCACTCTTATTGATGGCCTTTTTGTTTATATTTTAAATATGGGCAGCATTATTAGAAAGCAGAAAGCAGCAATACGAATGAGAAAGAAGCATCTAAGTGCTAGATTCCTCGTTCTGTATCCCTTATTCTGCATTCTTACTGGCTGTTTCAATATTCGTCCCGTAGAGCCGCCCAGCAGTTCAGCTTCAAATTGGGTGAGCCCAACGGACTATCAAATCCTCATTAACAATCTCCAGCAGTCAGTCAACCAGCGCAACGTGCAAAACTATCTGCGCTGTTTTAACCAAGAAATGCTCGAATTTCAGCCAACAGCCAGTCTTTTTAACAACAATGAAAACATCTGGGCCAATTGGTCGATCTCCGATGAGCAAGCCTATTTCGACAATTTTGTCGCTGATCTTGCCGTTACCACCGGTAACTCTCTCTCCCTCACCGAAACCGATCTACAAGACGTTACTTCCGACTCCCTCAAATATGTGGGCGACTATCTCCTCAGAGTCAATCATAGCGATACGAGCTTAACCACCCTTTTTCAAGGCCAACTTCAACTTGTCATCAAGCTCAATGCCTTCAATGAGTGGGAAATAGAACGTTGGACAGATATCGAAATCTTCGCCGATAGTAGTTGGAGCGAATTGAAGTTGAGATATGTCCAATAAGATTGTAAATTGATAAGCATGAAATGGCTTTGGTGCATTCCGCTATTATTCATTTTGGGTTGCAATCCCTTTGCGCCTGATTATGATCCTGATGGCCTAGCCAATGCTGACCTTTTGGGTGATCCTACCAATGTGGATGGTTTTTTTACCCTTTTCAAGAACGCTTATGAACTGAGAGATACGACGCTTTATGGGCGTCTATTTGCCAGCGATTTCACTTTTGCCTATTACGACGCTGATTTAGGACAAGAGATTCAGTGGGACCGCGCTACGGAACTCACGATCTCTTATAATCTCTTTCAGGCTGTCAATAATGTCAATTTGGATTGGAATTATTATACTCAACTCGATAGCACTGAGACAGAAGCCTCAGTTATCCGCAACTTCAATCTTACGATCTATGAGAACGAAGAAAGTTCGTTTACTGGAGCGGGTAGAGCACGATTACGTCTGAGGCGTGAAAAAATTACGGACCCTTGGCAGATGTATTATTGGTTCGACGATTCAGATTTCTAAGCAATATTTGGCTTATTGCGCTCATAAAGCTGCCGCAATTCCTTTGGACAAACAACAATCCTTCCCCCGTTTCTATTGGTACTTAGCTACCATTGGCTTCGCTTGTCTGTTTGGCGCTAGCTATCTCGTTTATTGGGGTTATGACGAAAGTTTTTTGCGTCTCAATGCCTTCTCTACGCCTTTTTTTGATCAATTTATGCCTCATTGGACACATATGGGCGAAGGAGCTATTTTTAGTTGCCTATTGATTTTGTGGCTACTCAAGCGTGATCTAGCCTTGGCTATTACGATTGCGCTTAGTATGATTGGAGTCGCAGTGATCGTAGCGGGCCTCAAGCAAGGGATCTTTATGGATTGGCATCGACCAGCCGCCGTATTTGGAGCTGAGCAATTTCGTTTTCTGAGTTTAGGCGTTGAGCGACATTTTAGTTTTCCTTCTGGTCATAGCACTGCTGCGGCAACTCTCTACGCATTTTTATGTTTTAGTCTGCCTGCTCCGCGTCGATGGTTTGGACTATTATGGGGCTTACTGGCTTTATCTATTGCTTACACTCGGATTTATATAGGCGTCCATTTTTTGGGAGATGTGGTAGCTGGCTTATTGCTTGGTAGTGCGCTCGCTTTTGCTGCTCTTAAGTGGTTTTACCCCTTCGCGGAACGCTTCTCTCAATCTTTACAAGCCAAAAGTCTCAGTAAGTGGCGTTGGGGCATGGGGCTTTTTGCAGTGGCATTATGCCTATTTGCGATTTGGCAATTGTTACAAACCTATTACCTCTAAGCCATGCTCGAGACGCTCAATCAATGGGACCAATCATTATTCTTGCTCCTCAATGGCTGGCACCATGAGGCAATCGACCCCTTGATGGCTTTTATTAGTGAAAAGTGGGTTTGGATTCCCCTCTATGCAGTATTGCTATATTTGATCTATCAACGTCTCGGTTGGAAAGGGACATTGTGGACATTATTGGCCATAGGCGTATTGATCACCTTAAGCGATCAATTTGCTTCAGGCTTTTTAAAGCCGACTGTTGCCCGTTTTCGGCCGTGCCGAACGGAAGCACTCATAGACGGAGTCCACATCGTCAACAATCATTGTGGTGGCAAATATGGCTTTGCTTCCAGCCATGCGGCTAATTTCTTTGCCTTAGCGACCTTTATGAGTCGGTTTTTGCAAAAGCCAGGCTGGACGGTCGCCTTGTTCGGCGCAGCCGTCATCACCGCCTATAGCCGTATCTATCTCGGCGTCCATTATCCCGGCGATGTACTCATGGGAGCTTTGATCGGGATTACGTTTGCGAGCTTGATTTGGGCCTTATACCAAAAATTTATTGTTCCGCGACTTTCATAGCAAGTGCTTCTGCTTCCATACGGGGTCCAAAATTGCGGCTAGTAACGCGCATGGTGATTTGGGTAAGACTATTTTTTCGATCATTGAATACGATCAATTCGATCACCCGATCTTGAAAAACCTTTGCATAATGATTCGTTCCCGTAGGGGCATCTAACTCAACTGACTCTTTCTGCCCCAGAGAGAGATATAGCTTGCATGCTTCTATCATTTCTTTGGCTTTGTCCTTGTCGTCAAATACCTGAACATCTTCGATACGATATAGCTCATCTCCTACAAAATGATAATCTAACCATCTCGTCTTACTGAATTGGTAAGTAAGAAGATTTGGACTGGATTTTAATTCTCCCAGCGGCCGTTCGTAATGGCCAAGATTATCTGAGACCTTTTGGGCGCTCTGCCCAAAGTCAAGAAAGGCACTGTTTTGCGCTGATACTGTGGTAATTGCTAGGGTGCATATTAGGATCACAAGGTAACGCATATATTAACTTATGGCCACAAATTACGCAAAATTGGATTATCCAATAAATGAAAATCTATCTGATTATTACATTATGATTTTGTACGCTCCCGCTCCTTGTTTACTTTTGCGAAACTGTTGCTGTTTCTATGACTGATACGACTAAATATATCTTTGTTACTGGTGGGGTTGCTTCTTCCCTCGGAAAGGGGATTCTCGCAGCCTCATTAGCCAAGCTTTTGCAATTGCGAGGCTACAAGGCGACCATTCAAAAGTTTGACCCATATATCAATATTGATCCGGGAACGCTAAATCCTTACGAGCATGGAGAATGCTATGTAACGGGTGATGGTGCCGAGACTGATCTCGACTTGGGACATTATGAGCGTTTTCTCAATACACCAACCTCACAAGCCAACAATGTCACCACCGGACGTGTCTACCAGACGGTAATAGACAAAGAGCGTCGAGGAGACTATTTGGGTAAGACGGTGCAAGTGATCCCGCATATCACTGACGAAATCAAGCGCCGTTTCAAAATGATCAATGAAGGTGGCAAGTTTGATATTATCATCTCTGAGATTGGAGGTACCGTCGGTGACATTGAGTCCCTACCTTATGTAGAGGCCCTACGTCAGTTTCGTTATGACCATGGTCCGGAGAACTGCTTGGTAATTCATTTGACCTTGGTGCCTTATCTAGAAGCCGCTGGCGAACTCAAGACTAAGCCAACTCAGCACTCTGTCAAAATGCTGCTCCAATCGGGAGTACAGCCAGATATCTTGGTTTGTCGTTCTGAACGCAAGATTCCTCAAGAAGTGCGTGCTAAGGTCGCTCGCTTTTGTAATGTAAGCATCAATGCGGTCATCGAAAATATTAACGCGAGCACGATCTACGAAGTACCCTTTTTATTACATAAGGAGCATCTAGATAGCGTCGTACTCGAAAAACTTAGCCTTGGCTCTAAACAAGAGCCTGATTTGACTTATTGGCGCAACTTTGTCAACCGCCTTAAAAATCCGTTAGACGAAGTCGATATTGCACTTGTCGGCAAATACGTAGAACTCCACGATTCTTATTTATCAATCGTAGAATCACTAAATATAGCCGCCGCTGAAAATGAGCTCAAAATTAATATCCATTGGATTCATTCTGAGGATATTACAGATGGTAATGTAGAACGTTTGCTCAAGCAAGTTGATGCTATATTAGTTGCACCTGGTTTTGGGGAAAGAGGCTTAGATGGTAAACTCACAGCAGTACACTATGCGAGAGAAAATAAAGTGCCATTTTTTGGCATTTGTCTCGGTATGCAGGTGGCAATGATCGAATTTGCGAGAAATGTGCTAAAAATTCCTGATGCAAACAGCACAGAGTTCAACCCTAAGACCCCAAACCCCGTCATTGACATGATGGAAGAACAAAAGAAGATCACGCAGATGGGGGGGACGATGCGATTGGGGGGCTATGAATGTGTGGTTAAACGCAATTCGCTTGCTCATAAAGCCTATCAAAAAACGCGGGTCGTAGAACGCCATCGACACCGCTATGAGTTCAATAATGAATACCGAAAACGTTTTGAGCGTCACGGAGTTTCTATGACAGGTGTCAATCCTGAAACAGATTTGGTCGAGGTGATAGAAATTAAAAATCATCCTTATTTCCTCGCCACTCAGTTTCATCCAGAATATCAAAGCACCGTGGAAAATCCGCATCCTTTGTTTCTGGCTTTTATCAACGCGGCACACAGCCACAAACTCGAACGAGAACAAAGTTCACCTGTTACGGACTCGGTCGAATGATGATTATTTTTCGTAACTTTGCGCCTCCAAAAGCAATCAAAGCAATCTGATGGATAAAAATTCCGCAACTGGTCTGATACTGATTCTGTTACTGACCATGGGCTACTTCATGTTTTTTGCCCCTGAGCCTCCAGTACAGAAACAGACCACCGTCGAACAAACGACAACCACTCCCGAAACTGCTGATACTGAGGTAAGTATCAATGCTGTCAGTAAGCAGGACTCAGTCTTGCAAGACTCTCAGCGTGTGCAAGCCTTAGCCGATGAGTATAGTGATTTCTATACTTTGATAGAGGGAGAAGAACGTATTACAACCGTAAAGACTGATCTTTTAACGTTGGAAATCAGCAATAAAGGTGGTCGTATCGTTGAAGCTTATCTTAATGAGTATAAGACTTTCGACTCTCTCCCATTGCCGTTGATCCAAAATAGTCGGGATCAATTTTATATCGAGTTTCCTTTCCGTAGCCGTTCGATCCGCACGGATGATTTATATTTTACGGCTTCTAGCGATAATATCTCTTTGAGTGGTACTGATAGTACCGAGCTGGTATTTACGGCTGACATTGGCGAGGGCCGATCTCTCAAGCAGATCTATCGGATCAAAGGCGATACTTATGATGTAGGCTATGCTTTTCAGATGAATGGCATTCGGAGCGAAATGGGGAACCAGAAGTTTTATGACTTACACTGGACTTCTTATTTGCCTAAAACTGAGCTGTCTCTAGACAATATGCGTCAAAAAACTACTGTTGCTTATTCTGTAGGCGGCGATGTAGAAAAGATGGATATAGGGGACGAGCCTGATCCGGTAAAAGAGCAAGTTCCAGTTGAGTGGGTATCCTATAAAAGCCAGTTTTTCTCCGCGATCCTAGTGGCCGAAGAACCTTTTCGTTCTACTAACTTAGAGATTACGGTGCCGGCTGAGCCGACTGAGATCAACAAAATCATGCACGGCAAGTTTGTGCAGGATCTCGACCGTAATGACAATATCGAACGTAATTATCGATTCTTTTTTGGGCCGAATGAATATTCAACGCTTAACGGCTATGATCTTGGCTTCCAAAAAGAAATGGACCTTGGTTGGTCTTTGATCAGCTATCTCAATATCGGTACTACTTATATTTTCAAGTTTCTTGAAAAGTACATTTCTAATTATGGCTTGATCGTCATGATCCTTGCCTTCTTCATTCGGATGTTGGTACTGCCGTTTACCTATAAGTCTTATATCTCCATGGGTAAGATGCGTGTTCTCAACGCAACTCCAGAGATGAAAGCATTGGATACAAAGTATAAGGATGATGCTCAGAAGCTGCAGATGGAGAAGATGGCCATCTATAAAGAGATGGGGGTGAGTATGCTCGGAGGTTGTTTGCCGATGGTGTTCTCCTATCCGTTTTTGATTGCGCTCTTCTTTTTCTTTCCACAGTCTGTGGAACTCCGGCAAGAGTCGTTCCTTTGGGCTAATGATTTGTCTACCTATGATTCGATCTTCACTTTGCCATTCGAAATTCCGGGCTATGGGCAACATGTGAGTCTCTTTTGTTTATTGATGGCGGCCTCGACTTTTGTTTTTACTTTTTATCAGCAAAAATCTCAGCCCGCAGCCGCAAACAATCAGATGAAGTACATCGCGTACATCATGCCGATTTTCCTCCTGTTTTTCCTTAATGGTTATGCATCTGGATTGAGTTTGTACTATTTGACTTCTAATATCATTTCGATTTCTCAGACCATATTGATTCGTCGCTTTGTTGATGATGACAAATTGTTAGCACAGCTACACGAAAATCAAAAGGTCAATAAGAAGAAGAAAGGCAAGAAGAAGCCAAAAGGTCGTGTCCAGAAGTGGATGGAAGAGCAACAAAAAAAGCAGCAACAAGCTCAGCGTCAGGCCAACCCTAATAAAAAGGGCGGCAAGAAGCGCTAAGCATTCAATAAATTGATAAAGCCGAGAGCTAAGATTAGAGATTTGATCTCTGACTTTACTCTCGGCTTTTTTGCGTTCCGCGAAGCGGGAATGAATAACGGTAGCTGCGGATTACAAAATTAGTAGCTGTGGCTTGCAAGCCGCAGGCTACATTATTTTTTTAATCCAATCTCTCTCAGTCGCTCATTGAGATACTCGCCTGCCGTCATATCCGTATATGCTTTAGGATGAGTGGCGTCGATACAATTGTCTAGTGAGGTAAGATCCATATCGGAGCGAGGATGCAAGAAAAACGGCACCGAATAACGGGGCAAATGCATCAGCTCGCGTGGTGG
>JBGCFA010000224.1:0-4733 GCA_045106675.1 Bacteroidia bacterium | reverse complement strand
CAAAAAGAACAAAGTAGTGGTGAAGGCCCAAGTCAGGAACAAATACTGCAAGGTCAAATCGACGATCTGGAAGGTGAGTTAAAGTTAGAACTCGCAGACAAACAGGATGCTGAGGATCTGCAAAAAATTCTGCAGGGCCGTATCCAGGAGCTCGAAACAGAATTAAATGCGGAAACAGCTGAAAACGACGAAAATCAA
Source organism: Bacteroidia bacterium (assembly GCA_045106675.1). Taxonomy (GTDB): domain Bacteria; phylum Bacteroidota; class Bacteroidia; order J057; family J057; genus JBCAWW01. Next base: position 4,535 of record JBGCFA010000224.1, on the reverse strand, counting down.
AGTAAGCTATTGGCTGTAATGGAAGAACGGAATACTATTCTGGCGGAAAAGCAACAACTTCTCCAAACGGTCAATGCACAAACAAAGGAAGTCCAAAATCTGGAACAACAGCTACTCGAGTTCCGTGGCAAACAACGAGGGGGACAGGAAAATACTGATAGGGGTAGCCTAGGGGTAGACCAGATTGATTCTATGACCAATTGGCTTACTGTAAGGCAACTGGAAAATCAACTTAGCCAAGTTGTCGAGGATTCTTTGATGGCTAGGAGCATACGACAAGGGAGAGAGATAGTCGCTTTGGAAGATGAACGGAATACTCTAGTTCAAGGCATCCGGAACCGAGACCGAATGATTGAGAGTTACCTGACCCGGATGAATTTACAACGAGACTCACTCCAACAGTTGATTGCTTTGCAAAACCGTGCCTTTATGGGTCTCAATGATGAAAAGAACGATGGTATCAATCGTATTGGCCAACTCAATCATCAGATAGAATCCTTGGAATACGACAATGAAAATCTACGTGAACGAATAGATCTCGCTGTACGGCAAGAAGATCAGCTAAAAATTGAGATTGCTAAACTGCAAAACAATAATCTGGCCTTGGAAGAAAAAAACAAAGACCTCCTACGGAAACGAATCAGAAAAGAAGAACACGCTGATCAGACTATCAGCCTTATCACTCAAATAAACCATCTGGAACAAGACAAAAGAGAACTCGACATTGAGAAGAGCAGCCTTCAGGACCAACTCAATTCCCTTGAGACATACATCAGCCAGATTCGACAATCCGAAATCTTCTTAAAAAGACAGCTACAGACCCAAAACACATTCAATACCCAACTAGGAAATCAGGTCGACTCTTTGGAACAGGCAATAGAAAAGTTTCACACCTACAACTGGTCTGATAGCGTAGATTATTATCGGACACAATTGATCTATGCCCAGACATCGAAGGAAAATCAGAGAGGGAGGAGTATTGTGCAGGACCAAGATCAACAACGCCAAATCGATTCTCTCCAACGGGTAATTCAACAGCTTAGCATGAATCAACAACAGGAGCAAAAAAAGTCCAGAATTGATCGGGAAAGAATTACCGCTTTGGAAATACAGGAACAAGACTTGAAACGGCGTCAGCTCGATCTGGAAAAACAAGAGCAACTCATCCGTCAACAATCCAACATGATAGAGGATCGTCTCCGCGCATTATCAGATATTGAAGATCGTTATATGCAACTACTGGAACGTGAAAAGGAGCTCCATTTGCTGGAACAATTCTTAAAGCAACAAGCTGGATATAGGGAAGCAAAGCAGGCAGTGCGCAAAAAGAGGTAAATCGAAGCATGCAACTTGATCGGACTTCAACGCACTTTCAAATATCACCAAACAAGCATCCCCATAAAACTGGATAACATCCTCTTGATGATTGAGAACCTCCCTTTCAAGGACGGTTTTGAGTTTTGATAATGCTTTAGCCGCCAAAGGCTCATCTTGCTGTATAACTCACAATGTCGACAAAAGTATAGCGGCTAATTTTCGGGTTTGGGCGTCTCTATGCTGAACCCCTAGAATCAAATAAAGGGCAGCAGGAATACATCCCCACTGCCCGAATGATGAGTAGCTATAACTCAAAATATTTTATTAAGCGATCTGACGTTCAAGTCTTTTGAGACCATACCGCTGCGCGGAACGATAAAAGAGCGGGGCCAAGGCCAAGAGTAGAAGCGTTCCACCGAAGGTGAACCACCAAAACAAACCGCGATCATGATCGTCCTCCTCATCAGGCAAAGCCTCGAAGTATCCGTTGTCTTCTTTCACCTTAAGATAGTTGTCGTACTGCCGCACATAAATGTCATACTGATCAGTCTCCCAGCCGGTGAGCATCGCTAGATTTTTGACTTCATCTTGACGACGGCTTCTCACTCCTCTAAGAAAATCTTGAGCCGCATCACAGCTAAAATCTGGTGTCCCATTCATCTGACGCATGACGTAGCGACCTTGAAACTTCTCCTTCGAAGGCGTAATCTGAAATTGCAGATCCTGCGGAAAAGTCTCGCGATTGTAGCGTACATGCAGACGCGTCATAAAGACATTGCCAGTATAGCTTTGATTGGTCGCTTTGAGCCAAACTACTCCTGCCTCGCGTAGATCGTAATAAACTGGAGCAGGACCATTACAAGGATCACATTTGACGGGATTGATACCGCTGAGATCCCAAGCATATTCGAGCATAACGGCATTTTTGCCTGCATTGGCCCAAGCACGGTCAAAGGTAGATTTGTAAAAATTGCTAAACTTTGGGCTTAGATCGTTGGGAATGTCCCAATTCGTAGGAATCGGCACCGTACGATAGTTAGCCGTTTCAACCCGTCCTTCGCGCGTAAATGCATAAACGATCATATCTTGATCGCCATTGGCATTGGCCATGCCGAGGCGAATGGGTAGCATAAACTTATCAGTCCGATAAGTAATCTGAATTGGACTCAGCTCCTTTTTGCCTTGAAATTGGAAGTTCTTTTCGTTGACTTTGACCACGAAAAATTTCAGATCACTCTTGATATATGGTTTGAGCACTTCAGCCGCTCCTGCAGGGATTTTGTATCCATTGTCGGTGAGCCAGCGCTCTAAGCCATCCGACTCTTTGGCGGAGAGGATGATGATATCGTATTCGCCCACTTCGTATTGCTCCTCTACTTGAACGCCATATTCCTTTTCCTCACGCTTCGCGGAACGCTTGAATTTTTGTGGCCTCCTGACTCCAACGGCATTGACTGAAACAGATTCAAGCATAATATCTTGATAGCATGGCGACTGCTCATAATACTGTACTAAGCGAGGACCAGAATAAGTATCAAGCTTATCAAAAATATTGGGATTGGCGAGGCGGATTTGGTTTCGTTGGAGGATTTCGGGTACTGGGATGACCATCGCAAAATCCTGTACGGGACCATCAAAGTCGCTTGACATGGTTACGACCGACTGGCGTCCATCTCGCACGAGTATCACAGAAGAAGCCTTATTGAATACCTTGGTATCCGCTTTGGCGACATAAAAACCGCAAAATGCTTGGCTCATCGCTGGCAACAATAAAAAGAGTCCAAGCGGTGCCAAACGGCGGAAGACAAGCGTTCTGCGAAGCAGTAATAATACAAAGCCAAAACTCAGCAGCAACATCATCGTGCCTCCCCAGCCGCTAATATCAAATGGCAGCACAGGGATAAAGCCTTTATTATCATTCTCGTCAGGTAGAGGTCCAAAAAATGGTTGATAATCTCCCTCAATAAAACGATCATACTCAGAGACATAAGTTTCATATTTGCCTGTCTGCCAGCCCGTGAGATTGGCGAGCGTGGTAACTTCTGCTTGGCGACGCTCATGCAAAGCTTTGAGATATTGTTGCCCGCCCATACAGCTAAAATCAGCTCCTTGCGCAGGATGACGCATCACATAGCGGCCTTGGAAGTTTTGCTTGTTGGGCGTAGCCTGAAACTGTAAGTCTTGTGGGAAGGTCTCGCGATTGTATCGAACGTGCAAACGCGTAAAATATACCTCCCCTTGATAGCCATTGGGATTGCCTTCTACCCAAAACACACCCGATTCGCGCAGATCAGCGTAGATTGGCGGAGGTCCATTGCAAGGATCGCATTTGACGTAATTATAGCCGCTCAGATTCCATGCATATTCGAGCATGACGGCATTTTTGCCATTCTTTTTCCAAGCGCGAGTAAATACATCACGGTAAAACTGGTCAAAATCCGTTTTGAGATTGCTAGGAACATCAACATTAGAAGGAATCTCCACGGTGCGATAGTTGGCCGTTTCAATCCGTCCTTGATCACTAAAACCATAGACAATCATGTCCTGATCGCCTTTAGCATTGGCCATCCCTAGACGGATTGGCAACATGAACTTGTCCGAACGAAAGCTCATCTGTAAGGGACGCAATTGCTGTGCTTCACTACCGGCTTGGCGTTCAAGGTTTACTTTGACGACAAAAAACTTCATGTCGCTTTTGATATAAGGTTCGAGTACGTCGCCTGCTTTTTCAGGAATTTTGTAGCCCTCTTTTTTGAGCCAAGACTCCAAACCGCCAGATTCTTCAGCTGAGAGGATCAGGATATCGTATTCACCGACAGAGTATTGCTCAACGATGGTTACGCCATAATCTCGCTCGATTGCGGGTGCTTCCATAGCAGTGGATTGAGGCATCATCGCCATATCATCCATCATTTCTTCATCTTCGAGCATGGACTTTTGATAGCAGGGATGCGCATCATAATACTCTACCAAGCGAGGGCTAGAGTATTGCTCCAATTTGGCGAAGATACTTTGCTGAGCGAGACGAATTTGGTTGCGCTTGAGCACTACAGGTACTGGCACGATCATGGCAAAATCCTTGACGGAGCCCTGTACATCACTGGCCATGGTGATTACGGTCTGCTTCCCAGAACGCGCTACTATCACGGCAGAAGCCTTGTTGAAGAGGTTGGCGCTAAGCTTTGCGGCATAAAAACCACAAAATGCGTTAGCCTGGC
>JBGCFA010000223.1:0-32910 GCA_045106675.1 Bacteroidia bacterium | reverse complement strand
TCGGTATTGCTGACAGCAGCATCATAAGAAGCTTTGATAGAAGCTCTGATCTCAGTGCGGGAAGCGGTGGATTCGAGAAGTAGATAAAATTTGCGACCGTAGCTCACGGATGAAATGTAAGTAGCGGGATTTCCGGGCTGTATATAAGGCGCAATATCGTCTGGAGTTACGTCTTCGCCGAACACTTCGTTGTAGGAGGTCGGTTTTTCATAGATCATCGTGAAGTATTCCTGACTGAGATTGATCAAATAGCTACTGTATTCGGTATTACTATTGATCGAGAGTTTGGCTTTGACGTCTGTGGTCAGGCTGCTGTAGTTGACCCCCATTTTGAAAGCCATCTCTTGAGCTGACTGTACTTCAGTATATTCATAGCTAAATCTCGCTGGTAGGATGCCATTATTATTGTTGAGGATCTCATTGAGTGCTTCGACGATTTTTCCCTCTTTCATTTCATCTACGCAAGCCCGAGTTCCTTGAGAACCATTGATGAGATTGGTGGTAAAGCATCCCGCTCCTCTGTCGGCGACAATAGGGTTAGGCGTAGGATTGGTGATAGAGTTGCCTTGGAGAAGGCTGCCCGGATAGATGATTTCTGCATTGGGGTTGAAGCTAAAGTATTCCTCTCCACTGTCAACAAAATCATAGTCTTTACTGATACAGAAGTATTTATCCCCATTTCCCTGTATGGTAACGCTAGAGTCCAGTACCATACTGTCTGCCTTTACCGTGAAGGAGGCGAAAGTTCCGCCGGAGGCGATGATCTCTGAAAAATCTGACGCAAGCTTACAAGGATCGCCGGGATCATCGCAAGGATCATTGCCTTTGCAAGCTGCAAGTAACACAAGGATGAGAAAAAATGAGAATTGAGATGCAGGTTTCATACTGATAAGTTTGAGTAAAATAGACTAGCAAAATGCTGGCAATAGTGTCCGCGAAAAAATTTTGACCAAGTGCCAAAGGAAAGCGGATCTTTCCCAAGAGTGGGGCAGAGGGAATGATGGTTTTGATTTTTAGAGCTTAAAATATCCATCTGTTTCGCCAGATTGTAGGTCGTGGATATTGTAGGTCGTACCCGTTTTGTCAAAAATGACAATGTAGCGGTTGCTCAACTCCATGTAAATCGCTGCTCCTACATTGTCTAGTGAGAGCCCACCTTGGCCAAATTCACTGATGGATTGAGTTGATGGATAATCTGGACTGCTATTGCTTTGATAAGTGGTGAATTCGTCGCCCTTTTGGTTGAAGTGAAAAGAGTCGTAAAAGTCGCTTTTTGCTGCTGCTCCAACTCCGACACTAGCAAAAGGATGGAGGTCATTGCCAAAGTTTCCTAATGAAATTGGAGGCTGAAATTGCTCGAATTCGATGGAGTAGTCGGCAGCCTCTGTGCCATTTTTATTGAAAAAGATCAAGCGACCGTCGCGGTGATGGTGTACCGCTCCGACTGCGTCGAACGGGTTGCCTGCTAATATTGCCTCATCCACATCCAATGGACCGTCAAACTGGCCAGTCGCAGGCTCTACTAGGGCATATTGATCTCCCGCAAGATTGAATAATAGCAGTTTCCCATCGCCATAGTAGCAACCTGCCCCAATCGCAGGGAAAATCTCTCCCCAGAAGGCAGTTGCAGTAGGAGGCTCCATTTCTTGAGGGCAGACACCTTCTTTACAGAGGTCCTTACAAGAAAACGAGAGGAGGACAAAGAGCAAGAGAGTGAATTGAGATGCACGGTTCATAATATTTTAGTATTTGTATGAGCGTTCTCCGAAGGAAGACAAATACTTACGCGCAAAAAGTATCTCTAGGTGACAATGGGGGTTAAAGTATTTTCTATCGGATGGGTTTTATGACGAACTCTCTCAGGTATTTCGCGTTTGCGAACGCATAAAAAGAGCCTACTCTAGCTAGAGTAGACTCACATTTAGAATGGTAAAGAATCTCACCTCTTTACCGGCATCTCAATTTTTGAGTTTATACACTCCTTCGTATTCTTGGGTATTGATATTGAGGATGGTGTAGGATGTGCCTTCTTGAGTAAAAAGGATTGCATAATCGCTGTCCAAGGGTAAGAAAACCGAGGCTCCCACATTATCTATTTGAAGACTGTTGTTACTATCTTGAATCGGGCTTGCAGAGCTCATGTCCAAAGTGTTGAGGTCGTAAGAAGCTACTTGGGTACCCTGTTTGTCGAAATGAAGAGAAGAATGATAATCGATATGCAAACAGGCGCTCACTCCATAGAGGTCAAAGGGATGATTGTCATTGCCCCATTGTGTGATGGGGGTGGGATTGGAGTATGCTTTATCATTTAGGAGCATTCTACAATATTGGGTGCCATTGGCATCAAACATATAGAGACGATCGTCTCTGAAATACTGGATGGCACTGATTTGCTCAAAGGGACAGTTTCCCATAAAAGAGTTGGGATCATTAAGATTGTATGGACCAAATAGTTCTAGTTTGTTTTGATCTGCGATGACGTATTGATCTCCAGCAAGATTGAATAAGATGATTTTATCATCTCCGATATAAGCGCCTGCCCCAATGGCGTCAAAGATATCACCCCAAAATGCAGTATATACAGGGGGCGGATTGTCAGAGGGGCAATTGCCATTATCGCATGGATCGTTGCAAGCAATAGAGAAGAGCAGGATAAGCAAGAAACTCAGTTGTGATGCGCGTTTCATAAAATCTTGATTATAGATATAAGCGTTCTCCGAAGGAGGACAAATACCTACGCGCAAAAAGTATTGGAAAGTGACAAAGAGGAGTGAGAAATATGCTAGTCGCTCAAAAATAATTGCGATCTCATCGAGAACGAGTGGCTGAAGGGATGAGGTAGTTTTCCATAACCCGGTATAAATTTCCTGGATCAAAAGGTTTGGTAACTACGGTGTTGATGCCTGCATCCCCGGCATCTCTGAGCACATTATCCATCACATTGGCTGTAAGGGCAATGATGGGTATCATGCAATTGGGGTTATTGCTATCCTCTCTAATGGCTTTGCTTGCCTCATACCCATTCATGATAGGCATTTGGAGATCCATGAGGATGAGATCGTATTTTTTAGCAGCAGATTGTTCGACGGCATCTTTGCCATCAACTGCCATGTCAACATCCATTTTCCAACGACTAAGGGTTTTTTTACCTACAAGTCGGTTCACTTTGTTGTCGTCTACTAAAAGGACCTTATAATTGGTAAGACCAGTCAAGGTAAATGGAGAGTTGTTTTGAGAAGCTTGGTTTAGATTGAGGGCTTTGCTACTTATTTGGCAGACCATACTAAAGGAAAAAGTACTGCCTTGACCTAGTTCGCTCTCGACATCTAGTTTCCCACCGTGTATCTCTACTAATTTGCGAGAGATGGTGAGCCCTAAACCTGTACCGCCAAACTTCCGACTAGTACCTTCTTCTGCTTGAGAAAAGCTTTCAAAGATTGTATCAAGTTTGTCTTCCGGGATCCCAATACCGGTATCTATGATCTTAAAATCTAGTTGAAGGCTATCTTGACTGAATTGAGAATGGCTCAATTTGAGCGTGACTGATCCCTGTTCTGTAAACTTGATGGCGTTGCCGATCAGGTTGACCAATATTTGATTGAGTCGGTGAGGATCTCCAATAACAAATTGAGGTAGACAAGGGGTAACTTCTTTTTGGAGTTTGATGCCTTTCTCGGAGGCTTTGGTTTCTAATAGTTTAAATACTAAATCGATGGCCTCCAATGGCTGGTAGTCGATTTTTTCGAGTCTAAACATGCCTGACTCAATCTTGGAGAGATCAAGGATGTCATTGATAATGTTTAGTAGATTGAGAGAAGAGCGTTGAATTAAGTCTAGCGATTCTCGTTCTTCTTTTTCGATAATAGCATCTTTAAGAAGATGGGTAAGACCTAAAATAGCATTCATCGGAGTCCGGATTTCATGACTCATATTGGCCATGAATTCCGATTTATAGCGATTACTTGCTTCTAGTTCTTCGGCATTCGCAATCAATTGTACTTGAGCCATTTCGATTTCTCGATTCTGGGTTTCTAGGGCGTTTTTTTGTGCTTCTAGCTTCTCATTTGCTTCAAGGAGGTGTCCTTTTTGGGCTTGCAAAACTGATTCCGAGCGCTTAAGCATGGAAGTTTGCTGAGCCAAAGTATCATTTGATTTTTGAAGTTGGTCTTTTAGGGCTTCGGAGGCATTTATAGAAGAGGATAAATGCGCCCGCATATCCTGAAGTGCTAAGCTTAGTGGATCATTGGTGGTGCGAGAGATTTGCGTGTCAAAATTCCCTGCTTTTATTTCTTCGGCGATAGAGAGGTTAAGCTTCAGGCTGCGTTCTGCTTTTTGGGTCCTTAATCCATCTTCTAGAATCTGTTGCTCTGAGAAGTAACCCCAAAAACCGCAGTGTAAAAAAATCACCAAAGCTAAGCCTAAATGAAAGGCAAATGTGCCTAAATCCATATAGGATAATTGGGTGAAGTAAACGCCTTCTACTCCCAGGAATTGTAAATAGGCAAAAGTGATATGATGAATAATAATGACGAAAAATAGAGGAAGCTGAAGACGCCAATTAGAGTATGAAATAAGGAGCGTAGAAGATATGAAGGCAAAAAAATGCATCTCAAAAAGGCCATGCATTTGGAAGATGAATTGTGCCATGAAAATTCCCAAGACTGCTGAGCCTACATATTGATAAACTTTGGTTTTGGGAAGCAATAACTTACTCCCCCAATAGGCCGCTAAATTGAGGCTGCCGACACTGATAGCAATGAGCCATGTTCCATAAAAGGTGGCGAGAAAGAGCCCGAGTAAAAAATTGCCGATTAATGTCGCGGTCATTGCTCGGTTTGAGCGCATATCAATCTCATGAAAAAGCGCTCGCTTTTGAATTTTACTTATTTTAATGGTTCGATTGGGCATAGTTATTCAGCAACGAGTTGAGACCAAAAGAATAAAGAAGGCTCATCGCTTGTATGGCCATCATAACGGCATCCATAAGCATTACTGGCCATAGGGCCCCAGTTAGGAGCAGCTTGATTTGCGAGCAACATATCGAGACTTAGTTGAGCATAGTTGGCACTTGACTGAGTACAAAATCTCGCTTTATTATAATTGCCTCGATAGTACAATCTCCCCTCTGGGTGTATAATTACGGCTTGTGGAGTTGAATACACCCCATAAAGCTGTGCCAAGCTATCGGCTCGATCTTGGATAATATTAATAGGCAAATCCAATAATCTTTGCGCGTTCAGTATTTCGGCTCCTTCTGGTATCACTACCGTAAATAGGATCTTACCTTCATAAGACTCATACAGCCTTTTGAAGTGCTTTAGGTTGAAGCGAGAACAAGGACAATCTGGATTGAAAAAGTGGAGGAGATAGCCCCCTTGGGGAACGCTTTTGTCTATCGCTGGCAGAGGTACACAACTATTGCTTGGGACTGTAGTAAATTGCGCCGGAATAGGGGTGGGGAGTGAATAACGATATTCTTCCCGCCAAAAAGTATAAACTATCTGGCTTAATATTAACCCTAAGCAAACCATCAATAAAGTAATGCGCATAGACCTACTTTTGCATTCACTAAGCTGCAAATCTAGTTGCGGTTTAGCGAGTGCTAAAATGCTTGTCTATTACATATGTTAGAAAATACTATGGATAATATATTATAAAGGAGAGACTACTGTTTGCCGACGCTGTTGGATATGTGAGTAGGGATAATTCCCGTTATTTCGATTTGGCTCTGGGCTTTTTTGGCAAGCGTATTTCCGGTCAATACTAAGGCTGTATCAATACCAAATTTATTGCCACCCAAGATATCAGTAAGCAGAGTGTCGCCTACCATGAGTATGTCTTTTTTTGCGATAGGGGCCTTTGTCTGCAAGAGGCTATAGGCATAATGAAACATTTGGGTATCCGGTTTACCAAAGCGCAGAAACTTTTTGGACACCATTTGTTCCATCATATTGGAGAGTCCGCCAATGGCTATGGCTACTTGGCCACCAGATACCGGATAAGTTCGATCTGAATTGGCTACCACAACGGGAATGTTTCTTCTTCGGAGCAGATTTACTGCTTTGTTGAGATCGCGCTCCCAGTCAAATCCTTCATCATCCAAGAGTACAAGTGCATTGATTTTATCTATATTATCAAGGTTCATTTCGCCAACAGCGATCGTTTCCCTACCTGCCGTCTTGATATAATGGGCTGATTCAGGCGTGCCAAGATAGGCGACAAGCCCTCCGTTAATCTTAGCCTCGAGATAATCTCTTGCCAACATACCCGAGGAAATCATCATCTCAGCCGTGATTTCCTTTACTCCTGCTTCTTGGTACTTTTGGGCTAATTTTTGCGGACTGCGAGAAGCGTCATTAGTGAGTACATAAAAATCAATGCCTTCTCTTTGGAGCATTTGCAGCGTATCACTTATCCCCGGAATGACACCTGCATGGTTTTTTAAGACTCCATAAGAATCAAACCATATCACTTTATAATTCTGGGCTAGTGTTTTAAAATCTTTGAGGTCCATAAATTAAATTCCAAGCGTTCTGAGAATCAGAGAAGGATCAAAATGATTGTTGATCGAGGGCAAATATAACTCAATTGCCTCTTTTTGAAGCCTAGTAGCATAAAAGGGGTGGAAAAAATGTTTGCCGAAGTTCAAAACGTAGTGCAGGATGAAAAAACGGTATGCTTCGGGAATAAATCTAACCTCTGCCTCGGTGAGTGGATATTCAGCATGATAATGCTTTAGGAAATATAAGAACCGTTCCTCTTTCAAGGGTTCCATCCAATAGCTAAATACTGTCCTATCTCCGATGTCAGAAACGACTCTACTCATGAAGTAAAAATCCATCACTCTCGATGACATCCGAAACCAATCATAGTCCCAGCGGCTAAAAAGGTTTCCCTGTTTGTCCAAAGAAAAGTTTCCGATATTCCAATCTACGAAGACAGGCATTTTGAGAAATTGGTCATAGCCAAGTCGATCAATATTCTGGAAAAATAAATCACATTGCAATCGAATTTGATCACTATACTGCCCAAAGGTCATCTTGCCTTCGGTCGTATAGAGAGTGGAAAGCAATTGATAGATATCGCTTTGCACCGTCTTTGAAGATTCTGCCAAATTGGGCGTAACCAAAGCCGAAGCTTTATGAAATCGACCCATTTGCCGCCCTAGATTTGCTATGTCAGAGGGCGAAAGTCTTTTTGCCAATGATTGTCGGATCGGCACTGGTTCATAAAAAACCACCCAGAAATCCTGAAATCCTCCTTGGTATCGGTAGGTAAACACCTTGCCATCCTTGATCAGAGATCTAGCCAAGACTTTGTTGAAAGGTGCAGGGAGTTCTTTGGCAAGTTGATTGATAATGCTGTGCTCCTCATGAAAGTGGATGTGAGTGCCAAAATGAGCCAGTTTAGCGATGACAAAAGGTCGGCTTTTGAAACTCACTTTATATACATGGTTCGTCGATACTTGAGGGCTTAGATCGTTTATTTCTTCTATTTCTCTTCGAGAACCATAAGCTTTCCAGGCTTGCTGGACAATGGATACATAATCAAGATGTCGCATAGTAGTCCTTAGTGGGAACGAAAAATACGTGCATTAAACTAGAAAAACCCTAGAAATTTGCCTCGATTCAAATATTCATATTTATCTTATCTATCCTTAATCGGAATTGTCTTTTTTGCCTTAAAACAATCTATCATGAGAAGACGGACATTTATTCGCCAAAGTGGTTTAGTCAGTTTAGGCTTTCTGAGCCTGCAAGCCTATGTTTCAGCCTGCGGTAACGCTAGCGTGAGTACTGCTACAACAGCGAGCCAAGCCTCAGCTGGATTACATCTTGGATACGGACCGCTTTTGCCAGATCCAGATAAAATATTAGAACTCCCCAAAGGTTTTTCGTACAAAATCATTTCTCGGAGTGGAAGTGAAATGGTGGATGGTTTATTATTGCCGGGGAAGCCAGATGGTATGGCTGCCTTTGCTGGGGAAGATGGTAAAGTGATCGTAGTGCGCAATCATGAAGTTTCACCGGATGACTTTGAAAACGGTGCTTTTGGTCCTAATCTAGAACGACTCTCTCAACTCTCTAAGGAAGATATATATGACTATGGTCGCGGGAAACTTCCAGGCCTTGGCGGGACTAGCACCTTTGTGTATAATCCTCTCTTAGGAGAAATTGAAACTGAATATTTGAGTCTTGCAGGCACTATTCGTAACTGCGCTGGTGGACTTACTCCTTGGCGTAGTTGGATCACTTGTGAAGAAACTACCGCTAAAGCTGGTGATGAATTAGAAGTGGATCATGGGTTTAATTTTGAGGTGCCTGTATCTGCTCAAGCCCAATTAGCTACTCCTCAAGCAATCAAGGCTATGGGACGCTTTAATCATGAAGCCGTCTGTGTTGATCCCCGGACGAGTATTGTCTATCAAACAGAAGACCGAAGCGATGGCCTGATTTACCGATTTATCCCTCATCAGGCCGAAAAACTGCAAGCCGGAGGGAGATTGCAAGTACTCGCAATCAAGGGGCAAAAAAGCTATGATACTCGAAATTGGGAAAACTTGGAAGGAGAAAATATGCAGATTGGGCAAACCTATGATGTCGAATGGTTGGATATAGACGATGTCGAATCTCCCGAAGATGACCTTCGCTTTAGAGGCTTTGAAAAAGGCGCAGCTCGTTTTGCACGTGGAGAAGGCATGTGGTTTGGAAATAATGAACTATTCTTTGCTTGCACCAATGGTGGAGCCTTGACCGCAGGGCAGATATTTAGATATGAACCGAGTCCTGTGGAGGGGCAAGCCGATGAGGCCACCCAGCCTGGTAAATTGTCGATTTTTGTTGAACCCAATAATACGGATTTAGTCGAATCCTGCGACAATATCACCGTGGCTTCAAATGGTGATCTGATTCTTTGCGAGGATAAGGCGACGCCACGGATTGTAGGCGTTAGTCCGAAGGGAGAAATCTACCACCTTGCCAAAAATGTAGGTTATGAATCGGAGTTTACTGGAGCCACCTTTGCACCAGATGGTAAGACCCTATTTGTCAATATTCAACATGCCGGTCTGACGATTGCAATCACAGGTCCTTTTGGGCAAAGAGCTTGATTACTAAACTATTACTTATAGGGTGATAGTTGATGTTTTGGGCTATAAATGCGTTGCAGGCTTACGGATGGAGGGGATTTTTCGTAATATATAAATACGGGTCGAAAACTTGTCGAAGGGAAAACAAACAAGATGTATTTTATCGGTTATGACATTGGAAATGCGAGTATTAAGGCTGCTTTATTTGAAGGAGTTAGCAATCGCGTAGTACAAGTTATCCAATATCCCAATACGGGTATGGACATTATGTCTCGCCGTGCCGGATGGGCAGAGCAACAGCCTGACCTTTGGTGGATGCACTTCTGTATGGCAACGCGCAAATTGCTCAATCAGACAGGCGTTGATCCTACCGCCATTGGGAGTATCGGTATTGCTTATCAGATGCATGGGTTGGTGATGATTGATGCTGAGGGGGAGGTTTTGCGCCCTGCTATCATTTGGAGTGATAGTCGAGCAGTATCGATTGGGAGTCAGGCTTTCAAAGAGATGGGGCAGCAGTTTTGTCTCGAAAACTTCCTTAATTCACCCGGCAATTTTACTGCATCTAAGCTCAAGTGGGTAAAAGATAATGAGCCCGAACTCTATGCTCGTATAGACAAGATTATGTTGCCCGGAGATTTTATCGCTTATAAACTGACGGGACAAAAACAGACTACGATTTCAGGACTTAGTGAGGCCATTTTATGGAACTTTCAGGAAAAAAGGCAGGCCAAAGAGCTTATAGATTATTTTGATTTAGATGCTGGACATTTGCCGGAATGTGTGCCTACTTTTTCGATTCAAGGGCGTTTGACCAAGGAGGCGGCTGATTTGACGGGACTCCCTCCGGGAACGCCTCTGTCATACCGAGCCGGTGATCAACCCAATAATGCCCTCTCCCTGAATGTGCTCCATCCTGGCGAAATTGCTGCTATCAGTGATACCTCAGGAGTAGTATATGGGATAGTCGATAAGCCCACCTTTGATATTGAGTCTCGCGTCAATGCTTTTGCTCATGTGAACTATGAAGAGAACTTTGACCGGATCGGAATATTACTTTGTATCAATGGTGCAGGAACTCTTTATAGTTGGATCAAGAACCAAGTTGCTCGTCGAGATCGGCAGTATCTGGATATGGAGCGGATGGCCGCAACGGTACCTGTTGGTTCAGATGGCTTAGTCGTATTGCCCTTTGGCAATGGCGCAGAACGAATTTTACGTAATAAAAACATCAATTCGCAGATCATCAATCTGCAATTCAATCGCCATAAAAGAGCCCATCTGTATCGGGCTGCCCTTGAAGGAGTCGGTTTTGCCTTTGCGCATGGAGTCAATATTCTCAAAGACCTTGGTCTTGGAGTTGATGTCATCCGAGTCGGCAACGATAATATGTTTCAGTCAAAGGTTTTTTCTACAACGATTGCGACCTTGTTGGATTGTGAGATTGAAGTGGTAGATACCAATGGCGCTATTGGTGCGGCGCGAGCTGCTGGGGTAGGGATTGGATATTATAGTTCTCTGCAAGAGGCTCTAGCTAGTATGAAGACCCAGTTGATCTATGAGCCTCATGCTGATAAAAGGGCCTATGAAACCGCCTTTCAAACTTGGGAAACTTGGCTCAAACAGTATATCCAAGGGCGAAGAGGCAAAGGTGATTATGCGCCTGCCTTACAGCGACATATGGATCAGTTACAGTCCGAAAATATACGCAAAGACAAAGATTTAGCGACGACTTCTATGGAGCTACTTTCTCAAAAAGAATTGCTCAAAGAGGTCAAACACGAATTACAATCACTCAAAAAAGGAGAACTCAGTACTTCACGGATCAATGAACTTTGTAACCGTATTGATGAGCAACTAGATACCCACGAAAGCTGGGAAACCTTCGAATTTTATTTAGATGCTTTGCATAACGATCTGTTTAAGCATCTGCGTGAAACTTATCCTCAGTTGACGCAAACGGAGATTCAGCTTTGCTCGATGATCCGAATGAATCTTTCCAATAAGGAAATCGCTCGGAAGCTCTATATCTCTACTCGCGGAGTAGAAACACGTAGATATCGCCTTCGCAAAAAAATGACCCTGCCTGCCAATACCAATCTGCTCGAATTTCTCGAGCAAATGGAAAGTGGACTAAGCAGTCTGATCAATGCCTCATATTCCGAAAATGTGAACTAACGTAGCATTGGCGTAATTTACTGGCGTAGTATTGACGTGTGTGAATTTGGTTTAGACGAAGTTTTGAAGGGGGGACAAATTGCCTTATTGTCAGATTAACCCCTACATTTGATATACAAGGATTCATTTATACTTCGGACTACTACTATTATGCGCAGAACTCAGATTTACTATCTGTTCAGCTTGTCTTTGGGTTTATCAATACTATTTGGCCTTTTTACCAGTGCCAAGCAGACTCCTGCATACAAACGTTCTGAACTCAGCGCTGAAGAGCGTGTCAAGGATCTCATTCAACGGATGACGCTGGATGAAAAACTGATGCAAGTGCAAGCTTTTTGGTTGGGCAACAAAGAAAAATTCACCAATGCTGACGGATCGTTCAACGAAGTTGGCGCCAAAGAAATCCTCAACAATGGTATCGGTCATATAGCACGCCCCAGTGAAGGTCCGGCTGGTAATGGTGGTTTTGGTTTTACTGCCGAAGAAAATGCCATTTATACCAATGCTATTCAAAAATTCCTTTTAGAAGAAACACGCCTAGGTATACCCGCTTTATTTCACGAAGAATGTCTCCATGGTCATGCGGCGAGAGATGCTACTAGCTTCCCTCAGCCGATTGCTCTAGCGAGTAGTTTTGACCGTGAATTAGTAGAGCAGCTTTTTATTATGACGGCTCGTGAAGCCAAAGTTCGCGGCACGCATCAAGCTCTTTCTCCAGTATTGGATGTTACGAGAGATCCACGCTGGGGCCGGACCGAAGAGACCTATGGAGAAGATCCATATTTGGCTGGTGAGATTGGGTTAGCTGCGATCTTTGGCTTTCAGGGACGCAGTGAAAAGATCGAAGGTGACCATATCCTCGCGACCCTCAAACATATGACGGGCCATGGTGAGCCAGAGGGTGGTAATAATATTGGTCCAGCCCATATCAGCGAACGCACAGTAAGGGAAGCCTTTTTACCGCCTTTCAAAAAAGCCGTTCAAGTTGGACGAGTACGCTCTGTGATGGCGTCTTATAATGAAATTGACGGAGTACCTTCTCATGCGAGCACTTGGTTACTGCAAGATATTTTGCGTGGAGAGTGGGCTTTCAAAGGCAGCATTGTCTCTGATTATTCCGCTATTCGCGAACTCCACGACCGGCACAAGATTGTGGCTGATCATCAAGCTGCCGCTATCAAGGCCATGGAAACGGGTATTGATATTGAGTTACCCAATCCTGAAGTTTACCCACTCCTTAAAGATGCCATCGAAAAAGGAAAAATGAAGGAAGCGGTATTAGATACTGCTGTTGCACGAATCCTAAGGCACAAATTTGAAATGGGACTATTTGAAGATCCCTATGTCGATCCACAACGTGCCAAAGAAGAAGTGGGTTCAGAAGCTAACGCTAAACTCGCTCTCAAAGCAGCTGAAGAATCAATCATTCTCCTGCAGAACGAAGGAAGCCTAGCGCCTCTCAATGCGAGCGATTATAAAACGATTGCAGTGATTGGGCCTAATGCTGATCAGACCCTGTTAGGTGGATATAGCTCTTATCCCAAATACTTTATTACAGTATTAGAGGGTATCAAAGCTAAACTCGGCAACCAAGTAAAAGTGGTTTATGCTGAGGGCTGTGGCATTTCGAAAGAAGGTAGTTGGTACAAAGATCCGGTTTTCCCCACTGATGAAGCCGAAGATCGTGCTAAAGTCAAAGCAGCTTTAAAAGTAGCTAAGAAAGCCGATCTAGTGATTTTAGCTATCGGAGGTAATGAATTAACCTCTCGTGAAGCTTGGGCTGAAAGCCATCTAGGTGATCGTACCGACCTACAAATGGTCGGTTTACAAGATGAATTGGTCAATGGAATTGCTGCTTTAGGCAAGCCAACTGTGGCTTTACTTTTCAATGGTCGTCCCCTCGCAGTAACTAATCTGAAGGAAAAAGTCCCTACCATATTTGAATGTTGGTATCTCGGACAAGAGACGGGTCATGCTGTAGCCAATGTATTATTTGGCGACATCAACCCCTCTGGAAAATTGCCGATCACGATTCCGCGTTCAGTGGGACACCTACCAGCCTATTATAACTACAAACCTACGGCCCGTAGAGGATATCTATGGGATGAAGGATACGCCCTATGGCCCTTTGGCTATGGCATGAGTTACACCTCTTTCACAATGGGAAAACCCACGCTCAGCAAAGCTACTATCTCTCGTTTTGAATCAACAAGCGTTGAAATCGAAATTCAAAACACAGGTAGTAGAGCTGGTAAAGAAGTGGTGCAACTATATATCAGAGATGATATCAGTTCTGTAACGAGACCGGTCATGGAACTTCGAGGCTTTGAAAAAATGATGCTGGAAGCTGGTGAAAAGCAAAAAATCAGCTTTAGTATTAGCCCGGAAGACTTGGCCTTTTATGATGAATATATGCGTTTTGGTGTAGAATCAGGTACTTTTACTATTATGGTAGGGACCTCTTCTCGTAAGGAAGATTTACAACTGATCACCCTTACTGTAACTGAATAATCAACCAAAACACGTCTTTTATGTATTTACTTGGATTTGACATAGGGAGCTCATCGGTGAAAGCCGCGCTTGTATCTATTAAAGATGGAAGCGCTATTGCTATGACCCAATCTCCCAAAATTGAAATGGAGATTTCGGCACCCCATGCTGGATGGGCCGAACAAGATCCTCGTAAATGGTGGCATCACTTATGCCTAGCCACTCATCAGCTTGCAGCTGAGCATCCCGAAAAGATGAAATCAGTCAAAGCGATTGGCTTGTCTTATCAGATGCATGGTCTCGTTTTATTAGACGAGCAAAAAGAAGTATTGCGCCCTTCAATCATTTGGTGTGATAGTCGTGCGGTAGAGATCGGGGACAAAGCGTTCCATGAAATTGGAGAAAGAGAATGCCTCTATCATATGCTCAACTCTCCGGGCAACTTTACCGCTTCAAAACTACGTTGGGTTCAAGAAAACGAAGCTTCTGTCTATGACAAGGTGGCATGGGCGATGCTTCCCGGTGACTATATAGCGAGCCGGCTTTGCGGAACGATTACCACCACAGCCTCTGGCCTTTCAGAAGGGATTTTGTGGGATTTTCGTAAGGAAGAACCCGCCAATTTGCTATTAGATTATTACGGCCTCAATCCTTCTCTCATACCTGAACAAGTGCCCACATTTGGTATACAAGGGACTTTGTCTGAGTCTGCGGCAGAAGCTTTAGGGCTGGTTGCTGGTATCCCGCTGAGTTATCGCGCAGGTGATCAACCCAATAATGCACTCTCTCTTAATGTCCTTCACCCAGGAGAATTAGCTGCTACTGGCGGTACTTCTGGAGTGGTCTATGGAGTAGTAGAGGAGCCTGTATTTGATCTTCAAAGTAGAGTAAATGGATTTTTGCATGTCAATCACCAAACAGCTGCGCCTCGTATTGGGATTTTACTCTGTATCAACGGAGCAGGTATACAATACAGTTGGATGCGCAAATTGACTGGTGGCGAAAACATTAGTTATCAGACGATGGGGGAGGAAGCTGCTCAAGTTCCTATCGGATCCGAAAATCTTAGTATTCTTCCCTTTGGGAACGGTGCTGAGCGAATGCTAGGCAATAAAGATATTGGCGCCCAAGTACATAATCTGAATTTCAATCGCCATGGAAGAGGACATCTCTATCGTGCCGCATTGGAAGGAATCGCTTTTTCATTTGTCTATGGGCTTGAGATTCTACAGGAGATGGGCCTCGAAGTCAAAAACCTAAAAGTTGATAGTCAAAATCTATTTCAGTCTCGCATTTTTGGGCAAAGCATTGCCAATCTGAGTGGAGCTAAAATAGAAATGATGGATACCAACGGAGCGGTTGGTGCCGCTCGTGGCGCTGGCTATGGAGCGGGTATCTATCAAAGTTTAGAAGAAGCGGTGGGACAACAAAAAGTGCTACAAACATATACACCTGAACAAGATAATGCCGCTTATCAGGCCGCATATTCACGTTGGAAAAGTATTTTGGATAAAGAATTGGTAGAGCATAAAGTGCCTACCACCTAACATATAGAATTGCAATAACAAACATGAGTGTACTCACTGGTGAAAAATCGTATTTCCCAACAGTAGGGAAAATTCCTTTTGAAGGTAAAGGTTCCGATAATCCTTTGGCCTTCAAGTATTATGAAGCAACTCGCGTCATTGGAGGTAAAACGATGGAAGAGCACCTCCGATTTGCAGTTGCCTATTGGCATAGCTTCTGTGGTAATGGAGGGGATCCTTTTGGAGCACCAACTAAGGTATTTCCTTGGTTAACAGCTAAGGACGATGTGCAGCAAGCTAAAGACAAGATGGATGCTGCCTTTGAATTTATTACCAAGCTGGGAGTACCCTATTATTGTTTTCACGATGTAGATATTGTCAATGATGCTGAATCACTGAGCGAATTTGAACGCAGAGTGATTGCAGTCACGGATTATGCGCAGCAAAAACAAGCGGCCTCCGGAGTTAAACTCCTTTGGGGAACGGCTAATTTATTTTCGCATCCTCGGTATATGAACGGTGCTGCTACCAATCCTGATTTCAAAGTCGTGGCACGTGCTGCTGCTCAGGCCAAAATTGCGATAGATGCTACGATCAAGCTTGGCGGCGAAAACTACGTATTCTGGGGTGGACGGGAAGGTTATATGTCTCTGCTCAATACAAATATGAAAGCAGAGCTTGATCACATGGCTCGTTTTTTGAAGATGGCGCGTGATTATGCGCGTGGGCAAGGCTTCAAAGGTACCTTTTTCATCGAACCTAAACCGATGGAACCGACCAAGCATCAATATGATTTTGATTCAGCTACGGTTACAGCCTTTCTCCGCGAGCATGATTTGATGGATGATTTCAAACTCAATATCGAGGTCAATCATGCCACTCTTGCTCAACATACTTTCCAGCATGAATTACAGGTTGCTGTCGATGCTGGCATTCTTGGAAGTATTGATGCTAATAGAGGGGATTATCAAAATGGCTGGGATACGGATCAATTCCCGATCAATGTTTATGAATTGATCGAAGCAATGTTGGTAATTATTCCTGGAGGTGGATTACAAGGCGGCGGTATCAATTTTGACGCCAAAACACGTCGTAACTCCACTGATCTTGAGGACCTTTTTTATGCCCATATTGGTGGCATGGATGCATTTGCCCGTGCATTACTAGTCGCAACAAAAATGCTCGACGAATCTCCATATCAAGCATGGAGAGATAAGCGATACGCTTCGTTTCAATCGACTGAAGGACAAAAATTTGAAGAGGGAGAGTTTTCTCTCGCGCAATTGGCCGACTGGGCTTCCTCCCAGCCGGAACCCGGACTATTAAGTGGAAGACAGGAAATGTACGAAAACTTGATTAACGATTATCTCTAATCAAAAGACTACTCTGCCTCTTGGTTGAGGCAAAAATTTAAAAATTTTCGACACATATCATCCTTTATTGGTCGCTGCTTGCAACGACCCTAGGGGTGGTTTATGTCAAAATTTTCTCCGCGTTCTTTAAAGTTATAACTCTATTACTACTAAATGATTCATGGCATGAAACATTTCAATTTGACAAACAGAAAGATTCTCCCTCAACAGGGACGGAGCTTTCTACTTTGGTGCTTGATGATGATAGGCTCACTGGCCTTCGCGCAAGCCCAAAATGTTTCGGGTACCATTTCGGACGAAGAAGGCAGCACTCTCGCAGGGGTGAGCGTACTCGTTCAAGGTACTACGACAGGTGTACTTTCTGATAATGAAGGAAAGTATTCGATCAGTGCAAAGTCTGGTGATGTACTGATTTTCTCTTATATCGCTTTTGAGCCGCAAACTGCGACTGTGAGCGATTCCAGAACCTTAAACGTAACCTTAAAAGCCAGTACTTTGGAAGAGGTTCTCGTAACAGGTTATGCTACTCAGCGCCAAAAAGACATCACAGGTGCTGTCTCAGTTATCAATACTGAGGAAATGAATGATGTTGCTGCTTCAAGTTTTATTCAAAAACTTGAAGGGCGTGCTTCTGGTGTTACCATCTCTACTTCAGGTAATCCTGGTGATGGTACTACTGTACGTATCCGAGGTATCAGTTCTTTCCAGAACAATGATCCACTTTACATCATTGATGGAGTGCCTGTTCAGGATGCTTACCAAAATGGTCTGAACCCCAATGACATCGAGACGATTCAGGTATTGAAGGATGCTTCTGCAGCCTCTATCTATGGTGCTCGTGCCAACAATGGTGTTATCATCATTACTACCAAAAAAGGTTCTGCTGGCAAAACTACCGTTACTTACAACGGTTATGTGGGTATTCAGAATCCAGTTGGTCGTTATGACTTGATTACCAACCCTGCAGACTACTCTCAAGTAGTTTGGGACGCGCATGAAAATGCTGGTCTTACAGTTGATCCTGGAAACCCTTACTCTGCTGGACGTGGTGTAATTCCTAATTACATCTATTCGGGTGCTTCTAGTGGGTATCCAGGTTCTGATCCTGTGGATGAGAGTTCTTATGCTTATCCAAGCAACTTGATCATGAAAGCGAGTGCGGGTACAGATTGGTGGAACGAAGTATTTGATCCAGCGATCATGACTGAGCACTCTGTTGGAGTAGCTGGTGGTAACAATTCTGGTCGCTACTATATTTCTGCCAATTATTTGGACCAGCAAGGAACCATGATCAACACTTGGTTCAAACGTGCCGCCATTCGTGCTAACTCTGAAATGACCAAAGGTCGTGTGACTTTTGGCGAAAACTTCTCATTAGCGCGTTCGCAAGGCGTATCTATGCCAGGAGGTAATCAGAATGAAGGTAATGTGATGACACAAATCCTCAAAGCCCAAGCCATCGTACCTGTTTACGATGTCGCAGGAAACTTTGGTGGTGGTAAAGCTAATGGGCTAAGTAATGGTTCTAACCCAGTAGCTCAGCTAGTACGTAATAAAGATAATGTAGGAACTTACTACCGTGTCTTAGGTAACATCTTCGCAGAAGTTGAAATCCTTGATGGTCTGAAAGCCAAAACTAGCTACGGTGTAGATTACTTTGATAACTACAATGGTGGCTTCCGTTTCCCAACTTGGGAAGAATCAGAGCCTAATACCATCAATGGATTTAGTGAAAATTGGAGTAAAGGTTATACTTGGACTTGGACCAATACCTTGAATTATACCAAGACTTTTGGTGTACATAACCTCCAAGCTCTAGCTGGTTATGAAGCGATTCGTGGCCAATTTAGAAATATCAACGGTGGTCTATCAAATTATTTCACAACTGATATCAATGCCTGGTACCTCAATACAGGTCTAGCTGATCCCGGTTCACGTACTGTCGGTAGTGGTGGTGGATATTCTGCCCTTGCTTCTGCATTTGCAAAATTTGACTATGGTTATGACGATCGCTACCTCGTAAGCCTCACCGTTCGTCGTGATGGGTCTTCAAATTTTGGTGATCAGAAATACGGTACTTTCCCAGCAGCAAGTGTTGGATGGCGTCTCTCTAGCGAATCTTTCATGCAAGGACTTGATTGGTTAGACGATTTGAAGCTTCGCTTTGGATGGGGTAAAACAGGTAATCAGTCTATCCCTTCTGGTAACGCTTTTGACCAATTTGGTGGTGGCCCTGGTCAGTCTTCTTACGATATTGGAGGTACAAACAATAGTGTTACTACTGGTTTTGCTCTCATTCGTCGTGGAAATGCTGATACAAAATGGGAAGAGAATGTTTCCTCCAATATTGGTATAGATGCTTCTATTTTAGGTGGTAAATTTCTTTTCGTATTGGATTTATACCAGCGTACTGTGGATGGACTTCTTTTCAATCCTCAGAATCCTAATACAGGTGGTACTGCTGCTCCAGCATTTATCAATATTGCCAAAATGGAAAACCGTGGGGTTGACTTCTCTGTTGATTATCGCGATAACTTTGGTGATTTTGGTATTGATCTCGGTCTAGCATTTACCGCTTACCGCAACGAGATTATTGAAATTGACGGTGTTCAGGAGTCATTCTTCTCTACAGGTGGTGATACCCGTATCGGTCGTACTTCTATCAATGTAATCAACAATCCAATCGGTACCTTCTACGGTTTCCAAGAGGATGGTCTTTTCCGCACTCAGGAAGAAGTTGACGCGCATGCTACTCAAGATGGAGCTGCTGTCGGTCGTATCCGCTTCAAAGATATCAGTGGTGATGGCATCATTAATGATGATGACTTAGGTGTTATTGGTAGTCCACATCCAGACTTTACTGCTGGATTAAACATCGGATTGAACTACAAAAACATCGACTTCACTATGTTCATCTTTGGTAGCCAGGGTAACGAAATCTTCAACTATAACAAATTGTTTGAAGTATTCCGTTTCTTCAACACCAACGTACGTCAGGAAGTACTTACTGAAGCATTCCACCCAACTAACAATCCTAACGGTACTTTACCGATCATGGATGAGAATGATACTTTCAGTGAACGTCCAAATAGCTTCTATGTAGAAGACGCTTCTTATATCCGTATGAAGCAAATGCAGTTAGGTTATACCTTGCCTACCGAAGCGAGCAATCGTTTGGGAGTTGGTAAATTACGTATCTACCTCCAAGCTCAGAATCTCTTTACCCTCACAAACTATAGTGGTATCGATCCTGCGCTTTCTAACTTTGGTGTACGTGGTAACAGTGATCAGTGGAACGGTAACGATTTTGGAAACTACCCTTCTTCTAAGATCTTTATGGCTGGTGTTTCTTTAGAACTATAGTCGTTTCTAAAAGCTAAAAAAGAAAACAATGAAAAAACTCATAATTAGAATCACTCTAGGACTCGTGCTGACCGGTGTGTTAGTAGCTTGTTCAGAGGAGTTTCTGAATATCGCTCCTCAGGCATCTTTGGATGAAGGTACTCTTGCCAACACAGATGGAGTAGAAGCATCTTTGATCTCGGCCTACTCTATGCTAGATGGCTGGAATGCCGATTGGGGCCAGTACTCTCCGCCATGGCCTACTGCTGGTAGTAACTGGATTTGGGGAAGTGTTACTTCTGACGATGCTTATAAAGGATCTGAACCGGGTGACCAAGGAGAGATTACGCAGCTAGAACTCTTCCAGTGGAGCCCTGGTAACACCTACTTTGAAGGCAAATTCAAAGCCTTATACGAAGGAATCTCTCGCTCCAATGCCACTCAGAAACTGGCCAACAAAGCGGAAGATCTCGATACTGATACTAAGGCGCGAATTGAAGGTGAACTCCGTTTCTTGCGTGGACACTTCCATTTTGAAGCATGGAAAATGTGGGGAAATGTTCCTTACTACACTGAAGCTGACGAAGATTTTCGTAAGCCAAATACTGAGGATATTACGCCAAATATCCAAGCTGATTTCCAAGCAGCCATTGACAATCTCCCTGTAGATCAGCCACAAGTTGGCCGTGCTACTAAAGGTTCTGCTCAAGCATACATGGGTAAACTTCTCCTTTACAAAGGTGACTATTCTGGTGCTAAGGCAAACTTAGATCAGGTAGTAGCTAGTGGTAAGTATAGCTTACAGGACTGCTTCCATGACGTATTTACTACAGGTGGTGAAAATGGTACTGAGATGATATTCTCTATCCAAGCTTCTGTAAACGATGGTACCTCTGAAGGTCAGAACGGTAACTTTGCCGATCGTCTGAACTTCCCTCATGGTGGTTCTCCTTTCGGTTGCTGTGGTTTCCACCAGCCTTCTCAAAACCTCGTAAACGCTCACCGTGTTGACGCAAGTGGCCTTCCATTGCTTGACGATTTCAACAATGCTGATCTTGATTCAGCCGAAACTACAGATCCACGTCTAGACTGGACAGTTGGACGTGATAACGTGCCTTATCTAGATTGGGGTAATCATGGTCCTACTTGGATTCGTGCGCGTGCTTGGGCGGGGCCTTACAGTCCTAAGAAGTTTACCCACGGCAATGGTCAGGAGAGTAGTGTAGGTTGGTCAAACATCCAGCTTAGCCCTGTAAACATTCCGATCATTCGCTATGCAGATGTATTATTGATGCTAGCTGAGTGTGAAGTAGAGTTAAACAACTTAGAGCGTGCTCGTGAACTGGTCAATATGGTACGTATGCGTGCTAGCAATTGTGCTCAAGGTGGAAATGATGGATCAGCAGTTCCCATTGATGATGCTAGCATCACTTGGGCTAACTATGATGTGCAAGCTTACAATGATACTTGGTCTGACCAAGCTGTTGCCCGTAAAGCCGTACGCATGGAGCGCCGCATTGAGCTAGCGCTTGAAGGACACCGTTTCTTTGACCTTCGTCGTTGGGGCACTGCTAAAGAAGTACTTAACGCATATTTCGCGGTTGAGGAAACTAAGCGTACCTATATGACTGCCACTACTGGCTATGAAGATCGTCATGATCTCATGCCAATACCTACAGTTCAAATTGAACTTTCTAAGGTAAATGGAACCGCACAGTTGACCCAGAATCCTGGGTACTAAGATATTATAAGTTAGTGCACATTTTTAGTAGTTAGTAAGTGCATTCTTAGCGGAGGAAGGAGGCAGTTTCTGCCTCCTTCTACTTTTTGTTTTGTATCTTCCATACGAAAACTACTACGCATGAATTGCTACTCTAAGCTGGGATTTTGGACGATTTGTTTGGCCCTCTTTAGTTTCTACGCCTGCGGCGAACGCCCCGTCACAGATGCGGAAAAGGTGCCTGATGCCTTGTTTGAGAAACTCGATTCTAGTCAAACTGGGATTGCTTTTCGCAATCAAGTCAAAGAGACCGCAGAGTTCAATGTTCTTAGCTACCGCAATTTTTATAATGGTGGCGGCGTAGCGATTGGTGATCTCAATGGCGATGGCTGGTCAGATGTCTATTTTACCGCCAATACTGGTCCCAATCAACTTTACCTCAACCGAGGAAACTGGGCGTTCGACGAAGTCGGCCAAACAGCAGGCGTAAGTGGAGCTAAAAGCTGGAGTACCGGTGTCTCTTTTGCAGATGTTAATAGTGATGGTTTACTAGATATATATGTCTGTAATTCGGGTGATATCGAAGGCGACAATAAAACCAATGAACTCTTCATCAATCAAGGAGTCGCTAAAGCTGGGGAAGTACCAAGCTTCAAAGAAATGTCGGCTGAATACGGCCTCAATGATCCCGGATTTTCAACACACGCATCATTTTTTGACTACGATCGAGACGGTGATCTCGACTGCTATCTGCTCAACAATAGTTTCAAAGACCCTAGTCGGATTGATCTCTACCGCAAAACGCGCGAAGAATTAGACCCATTGGGAGGAGATAAATTGTTTCGCAATGATGGTGATAAGTTTACGGATGTCAGTCAAGCCGCTGGTATCTATAGTAGTCAAATAGGCTTTGGTTTAGGCGTCAGTGTCAGCGATCTCAATGGAGACCTCTGGCCTGATATTTATATCAGCAATGACTTTTGGGAGCGAGATTATCTCTATATCAACAATCAAGATGGGACCTTCTCCGAAGAACTCACGAGTCGGGTGCCGCATACCTCAGTCTCTAGTATGGGGGCTGATTTGGCTGATATCAATAATGATGGTCATCTAGAGGTATTTAGTACCGATATGCTTGCTGCCGATAATTATCGCCTCAAAGCTATGACCATGTTTGATCCTTATCACCTAGAGGATCTTAAATATCGCTCCAACTACCACTACCAGATCATGCAAAATTGCCTCCAACTCAACAATGGCAAAGGAGAGTTTCAAGAGATTGGGTTTATGGCCAATATTGCTTCTACTGATTGGAGTTGGGGAGCACTGATGTTTGATTTTGACAATGACGGTTGGAAAGATATTTACGTGGCCAATGGTATCTATCACGATATCATGTATCTCGATTTTACTAGCTTTATCTCCGATAAACTCAAAGTTAAGGAGGTCGTAACTGCTCAAGGCAAATTTGACTTTAGGGACTTTTTGCCTTTTCTGCCTTCCAATCCACTTGAAAATTATGCTTTCGTCAATCAGCATGACCTCACCTTCTCTGATAAGGCAAAAGAATTAGGCTTAAGTGAACGTTCGTTCAGTAATGGTTCTGCCTATGGCGATCTTGACAATGATGGAGATTATGACCTGATCGTCAACAATGTCAATATGCCTGCCTTTGTCTATCGTAATCAAAGCGAAAAGCAGCCTAATCACTATCTCAAATTGAAACTTGAGGGTAGTACGGCTAATCCTTTGGGCATTGGGGCGGTTGTCAATATAAAACAAGGCGATCAAGTACAAGTATTACAACATTATACGGCCCGAGGTTTTCAATCAAGTATGGAGCCGGGTTTGTTATTTGGGCTAGGTAGCGAAAACGAAGTTGATCAACTAGAAATTATTTGGCCCGATGGTAAAAGCCAAATCCTTAGCAATATTGCTGGAGATCAGACGCTTACGCTAGATTATGCCAATGCTGGCGAACCAACTAAGCGTTCTGCGAATAGCAGTGATCCCCTACTGCAAGCAACTGAAGTTTTTGCCCAAGCGGCTGTGCATCAGGAAAATACCTTCAACGATTTTGATCACGAACGGCTTTTACCACATATGATTTCGACCGAAGGGCCGCGCATCCTCAAAGCTGATGTCAATGGTGATCTTTTGGAAGATGTATTGGTTTTGGGAAGTAAAGACCAAGCCGATCAGCTGTGGATACAAACTCAATCTGGAAAACTAGAAAAGAGTGCCCAAGTGGAATTTCAAGCGGATTCGAGCTTTGAAAGTACCTGCGGTATTTTCTTTGACCCCGATGGTGATGGCGATCAAGATTTACTTTTGGGAGCTGGCGGCAATGAAATAGGACGAGGCATTAATGCATTCCTATTGCGTTATTATGAAAATGATGGCGCGGCAAATTTCTCCCAAAAGACTGAACTAACCCCTCCTGCCGGTGGTCAAATGAGTGTGATCAAGGCGGCAGATATTGATGGTGATGGCGATCAGGATTTGTTCATTGGAGGCCGTTCCGTACCCGGTAATTATGGTTTGCCTCCGACAAGCTTTTTGTTTCGCAATGACAATGGTAAATGGCAAAATATCACTCCACCAAAGATGGCTGGGATCGGCATGCTTACAGACGCGGCTTTTGCTGATGCCAATAGTGATGGGAAGCTAGATCTTGTGCTAGTAGGGGAGTGGATGCCGATTACAATATTTCTTAATCAAAACGATGGCTTTGCCGAACCCTCAATGGTGCCGCATAGCGAAGGTTGGTGGACACGTATCGTTGCAGAGGACTTGGACCTTGATGGCAAGACTGACTTTGTGCTCGGCAATTGGGGCCTCAACCTCAAGTTTAAGGCTAGCCAAGAAAAACCTCTTGAAATGTACGTCAAGGACTTCGACCAAAATAAGAAGACCGAATTCATCCTCAATTGGTATCCACCTTTAGACGATCAGGCTTATCCTTTTGCTGGCAAGATGGATATGCAGGCCCAGCTACCACACCTCAAAGGACGTGCGGTCAAATATGAAGATTATGCCAAGTTCACCTATGAAACTTTGTTCAATGAGGAAGAACGCAAAGGAGCGTTCCCGTATAGGGCTAAGGTGATGACGAGCAGTGTACTATGGCAAGGGAAAAATGGTTTTAGCCTACAAGCTTTGCCCCTCGATGCGCAGATTGGCCCTAGTTTTGGCATTGCTGTGCGTGATTTGAACCAAGATCAAAAGCCTGATATCATACTCGGCGGTAATTTTTATGGCCTCAAACCAGAGGTCGGTCGCTTTGACTCTCATCGGGGAGTAGTGTTGATGGCTGGAGAAAATCGGACATATAATGCTTTAAACACCTCCGAAAGCGGGATTTGGTGGGAAGGACAAGTGAGGGATTTGGTTTGGCTCAAAGGGGCGTATCAAACTAATATCCTATTGATTGGACGCAATGATGAGGCGGTATTGAGCTACGAATTGAAGGAGATAAATCCATGAGAATAAGACTGCTATATATTTTCGTTGGCACTTTTTTGCTTTGGGGATGTGGGCCTAGTTCCCGCTTCGCGGAACTCTCTGCTTCCAAGACAGGAATTGATTTTGCCAACATCATCGACGAGTCCCAAGAAAACAATATTATCGTCAATGAATACATCTATAATGGTAGCGGAATAGGGGTGTCAGACTTTGACAAAGATGGTTTGATGGATCTCTTTTTTTCGGGCAATAATGTCACTAATCGCCTCTATCTCAATCAAGGGGATTTTGTTTTTACAGATGTTACTAATACCGCTGGAGTCGCAGGCAAAGATCGCTGGTCTTCGGGGGTGAGTATCGTTGATATTAATCGTGATGGATGGCCAGATGTACATGTTTGCGCTACCAATAGAGATGAAACTCATTTTCGGGATAATCAATTTTATATCCACCAAGGATTAGATGCTGATAGTGTGCCTATATTCAAAGATATGGCCGCCGAATATGGCTTAGCCGATAGTTCGCATAGCACGCATGCTGCCTTTTTTGACTATGACAATGATGGTGATATGGACATCTTTATCATCATTGATGAGGTTGAAAAAGTCGGTGCGCAGAACAACTTCCGTCCCAAGCGACTCGATGGTAGCTCACCTACGACAGACCGCCTTTATCGCAATGATTGGTCTGATTCGCTTGGACATCCTGTATTTACCAATATCTCTCGTGAAGCAGGGATTCTAACTGAGGGCTATAGTTTAGGGATCAATATAGTGGACATCAATCGTGATGGCTGGAAAGATATCTTTATCAGCAATGATTATGTCACCAATGATGTACTCTACCTCAATCAAAAGGATGGAACCTTCAAAGATGTCGCCAAACAACTCTGGAAGCACACCTGCCACTCTGCGATGGGCAATGATATCATTGATCTCAATCATGACGGACTAGCCGATATCGTAACCTTGGATATGATGCCGGAGAGCAACTTCCGCAAAAAGACGATGATGGCCTCTACTAACTACACTACCTATATCAATAATGATCGTTACGACTATGATTATCAATACGTTCGTAACGTTTTTCAACTTAACCAAGGCACTGATCCAGAGACGGATTTACCGCTTTTTTCGG
Organism: Bacteroidia bacterium; assembly: GCA_045106675.1. Taxonomy (GTDB): domain Bacteria; phylum Bacteroidota; class Bacteroidia; order J057; family J057; genus JBCAWW01. The sequence continues at coordinate 6,591 of JBGCFA010000223.1, read as the reverse complement.
ATGTAGGTATGCTTGCTAATATCGGGCAAACTGACTGGAGCTGGACGCCCTCGATCAGTGATTTTGACAATGATGGCTTGCGAGACATTTTGATTACCAATGGTTTTCCCAAAGACATTACTGATCGAGATTTTATCAATTATCATTCTCAGGTTTTTTCCCTTGCCAAATATGAAATGCTCAAGGAGCGTATTCCTTCAGTAAAGCTGCAAAACTATGCTTACCATAACCAAGGAGACTTACAGTTTGCCGATAAAAGTGATGATTGGGGCTTGACCACAGCTTCCTTTTCTAGTGGTGCGGTTTATGCTGATCTAGACAATGATGGCGACATGGATTGGGTGGTCAACAATATCAATGATCCTGCCTTTGTCTATCGCAATCAGACCTCTGCTGATGAGGGCAATCATTGGTTCAAAGTATCGCTCAATGGTTTGGCTGACAATCCTGATGCTTATGGTAGTTGGGTAGAAATCTGGCATGACGGGAAACAACAAATCTGGGAACATAGTCTTTATCGCGGTTACTTATGCACGGTCGATCCTCGGGTACATTTTGGTTTGGGTAAGAGTCAAACAATTGATAGTCTAGTAATTACTCGCCCAGATGGCAAGACTCAGAGCTGGCAAGATGTGAGCGTAGATCAGTTTTTTATAGCCGATCTCAGTGAAGGGACATGGCGTTCCCCGATGGAGGGAGGCCAAGCAAAAAAAACACTCTTTACAGAATCCAGTGCAGCCTTGCACTTGCAATATATGGCTCGTGATAGCGACTTCGTGGATTTTAACGTTCAGCGACTGCTGCCACACAAGCTCTCTCAATATGGACCGGGACTCGCGGTAGGGGATGTCAATCAAGATGGCCTTGAAGACTTATATGTTTCGGGTTCTCACTTCTTCAAAGGTCGGTTTTTTCTCCAGCAGGAGAACGGGCAGTTTCAATCTCAAGATTTAATCAATGGCCCTACGGGAAGTGAAAAGCTAGAAGAAGAATTGGGCGCGCTGTTTTTTGATGCCGATGGCGATGGCGATGATGATTTATATTTAGTGAGTGGCGGCAATGAGTTTGGATTGGAGTTGTCCTATTATCAGGATCGACTTTTAGTCAACGATAGTGGTCGGTTTACGGCTGCGCCGAACGCTTTGCCAGATATGCTAAGCAGTGGTTCGGCGGTAAAAGCGGTGGATTATGATCAGGATGGTGATTTAGATTTATTTGTTGGGGGTAGAGTCGTGCCAGAGCAATATCCGCGTCCTGCTACTAGCTATATCTTGCGCAACGAAAGCCAAGCCGGGCAGCCTCGTTTTGTGATTGACGAGCAAAATCAAGCATTGTTTAATGAATTAGGTTTGGTGTGTGATGCCATTTGGACGGACTATGATGAAGATGGCTGGGTGGATTTGATCGTCGCTGGTGAGTGGATGCCGCTTAAGATTTACCACAATGAGCAAGGGCAATTAATTGATAAAACTGAAGCCTCGGGTATCAGTAAGCAAATCGGCTGGTGGAATAGTCTTACAGGCGTTGATCTTGATCTCGATGGTGATACCGACTATATCGCAGGCAATCTTGGTTTGAATAGTTTTGTCAGAGCCAATGATGAGCAACCCATCGGCATTTATGCGGCTGACTTTGACCAGAATGGAGGCTACGACCCGATCTCTTCGATATACTTTAAAGACCTCGGCGGTAGCAAAAAAGAATTTCCATTTTTTGGCCGCTTAGACATCGAAAAGCAATTGGTCCAAGTCAAAAAACAGTTTCCTTTCCATCAAAACTTTGGCCGTACTACCATGCAAGAGTTTATCGCTCTTAACCCGGCTGAGGATATTATTCAGTATCACGCTAACTATCTGCAAAATAGCTGGGTAGAGAACCTTGGCGACGGAAAATTTAAACTACATGCTTTACCAATTGAAGCCCAATTTGCACCAATTTATGGAGCACTAGCCCAAGATTTTAATGCTGATGGCTATCCAGACATTGCTCTTGTGGGTAATGATTATGGAACAGAGTTGATGATTGGTCGCTATGATGCCTTCAACGGTTTGCTACTCTGGAATGGACCCGCAGGGCTGAAAGCCAGCGGTTATGTGGATACAGGTTTCAAAGTCTCCGGCGACGCTAAGGCTTTGGTCGGACTCAATGGATCAGATGGGGCTTATCACCTGATCGCTTCTCAAAATCATGATAGTCTCCGCGTTTTTAGTATTCCTAGCGGAGAACGCTTAGCACTCGCCCCAGGAGAGGCGAAGGAATACAATCTGGCTAATGGCAAAGTCTTGAGATGGGAAGGATATTGTGGTAGTAGCTACTTATCACAGTCTTCGTCAACTTATCTGTTGCCTGCAAGCGTTCCCAAGCAATAGACGATTGTTGCTTGAAAAACACTAATTTGGATTTAGAGGGTTGAAAGTTGTGCGACACGCTAATTGTATTGCTTCCTCATCTACTAATAAACTACTATGAACAAGGAATTGGACTCGCGACGAGACTTTATCAAGAAAGCGGCTTTGGGTACAGCTGGTTTGGCAGTTGGCCCAGTAGCCTTTGGTAACCCTAATATTTATGGCGCTAATGATCGTCTCAACTTTGCTGTTGCAGGAGTTGTAAGCCGTGGCAATGCGCATATCGGAGCCATCGGTTCGGTTGACAATGCTCGCATCACCCATGTGATTGATGTCGATAGCCGTGCCGCCATGAAGGCAGCCGCAAAAATCAAAAAGAGTGGCAAGAAAAAGCCACAGATAATAGAAGACTTTCGTAAAGTCCTCGAAGATAAAAACGTAGATGCGATCACGATCGCTACTCCTGACCATTGGCATGCGCCCATGGCGATTATGGCCTTGAAAGCTGGTAAGCACGTTTATGTCGAGAAGCCTTGCTGCCACAATCCTGCTGAGGGAGAACTACTCGTAGCAGCACAGAAAAAGTACGGACATCAAGTCCAAATGGGCAACCAACAGCGCTCTGGTCTTATGACGATTCAGGCGATGAAGGATATTAGAGAAGGTATCATCGGAGATGTCTATTTTGGTAAAGCTTGGTACAACAATAAGCGTGGTTCGATTGGTACTGGTAAAGAAGCTCCTGTTCCAGAATGGCTTAACTGGGAATTATGGCAAGGGCCTGCTCCACGTACACCTTATCGCGACAATCTGGTGCATTATAACTGGCATTGGTTCTGGCGTTGGGGTACTGGCGAAATCAACAATAATGGTACTCATGAATTAGATATCTGTCGTTGGGCGCTAGGCGTTGACTTCCCTAAGAAAGTAACTTCTTCCGGTGGCCGTTATCATTTTCAAGATGATTGGGAGTTTTATGATACGCAAGTAGCCAATTTCGAATTTGATGGTGGTAAAATGATCACTTGGGAAGGGAAGAGCTGCAACAATCAGCCTTATTTCGACCGTGGTCGAGGAGCTACGATTAGTGGCACCAAAGGCTACATCATGATAGACCGTAACGCTTACTTTGCTTATGACAATAACGGTAAGTTGATCAAGGAGTTAAAAGAAAAAGAACAGTCAGCAACCACCAATACCGTAGGTCGCGGCGGACTGGATGACTTGCACATGGTCAATTTTGCCAATGGTATCCGCAATGGTGAAGCATTGAATGCACCAGTTTCGGATGGTTATATCAGTAATCTCCTGCCACACTTAGGTAATATGGCACAGGAGTGCGGAGGTATGATTAACTGTAATCCTGCCAACGGACAAGTAATTGGAAACAAAAAAGCTTCTGGTATGTGGTCTCGTGAATATGAGCCAGGCTGGGAGCCAACGATATAATTTGATTAGGCTTTTTTAATGCTCAATCCTGCTTCTTCATTGAAGCAGGGTTTTTTTTTCGCATCGCTAAAAAATACTAATCCATTTGCGTAACCCTTAATCGCAAAAGTGGGTAAACAGACTTTATCAGATAACCCTATTGCTATGTTATTACGTTTATTTACGATCGCCTGCTGTCTCAGTCTCTTTGCAATTGCCTGTAATCCTGTTGAAGAGATCATCAAGGAGCAGGAAAAAAATGGGACTTTCACTGCTAAGATAGACGGCGAGATTTTTTCTTTAAGTGGAGTCTTCGTGTCAGCAGACTATATCAATACCAATGGAATTGTACAAAGCCTAGCAATAGCTGCTGCTAAACCACCCATCACCGGAACCTCAGAAGGTATTGCCTTAGTCATTGTATCGACTGATTCTACTGATATTGCGGTAGGAGAAGTATATTCGGCTACCAATCCTGCTAAACTCGGTGCTGGCGAATATGTATTGGATGATGATAATACTATTGACGTCAAAGCTGTTTCCGAAAACACAGGTATCGCCAATATCACCATTACGAAACTAGACCTCACCAATAATCTAGTCTCTGGGACCTTCTCATTTGATGCAGTCGATGAAGATGATCCTACCAAAGTTTATAAGATCACAGAAGGCGTCTTTACAGATATTCCGCTTCAATAAACTTAATTAGCGACTTTTTTCAGTGCTTGCTCCCAAGTTTATGAGATGTCATGAGGCCTTTCTAAGGAACGCTTTGTCTCGATCCCAGTTAACTTTGTCCGTTTTCGCTTAATGAGTTTCCATAGACTCCTGCAACTGCAATATGCCTCCAAGATTTTTTTGATAGAGACGACCCAATCGGTTCATGGCTACATTGAGTGTTTGGATAAATGCATTGAGAAATTCTCCCTGCAAAATGTCATAACCAAGCGGTTGAGTCAATGTTTCGCTTTGTACAAACTCGGCCAAGTTTATATTAGGTTCTAGGTTTTTGAGTAACGGCATTTTTAGTTTGCCGAGAGCCTGTTTCTCTGCATTGAACTGTTGCAAAAAAGTCCGCAAACGAGCACAGTAGGTATCTAGCTGATCTTCAGTTAACTGTCCGATTTCCATTACTTCTTGTAGGCAGGCTTGAAATTCATTATTGATGGTGGCAAATCTTTGGTGAATCTCTTGCAACTGCATTTGAAAACGATAGCGTGTCATCAAATCATCCATTACTTCTGGTCCAGCCGATAAAGCTAATTCATGATAATAGGCAAATACTCGCTCATCAAATTGGAGCAATTGCGGCTCATAGCCTGTGAGGACAGTTTCATTTTCCTTGAAGAGCCTTTCAGCTTCTTTTAAAGGATATACCTCCCCTTTAAATCGGAATTTATTATTCTGTTGCTGAAGTGCTTGGATAAGCGAAGCCCTATTTTGATGAACCTCTTTCAATCCTCTCGCCATCTCTCTAAAGTCCTCTCCCAATAGATTTGCTTTTAAAGCACTAACATTTTTTAGTTCCTCTGCATAACGCGCTTTTATCTGTGCCGCCTCATCTATTTTGAGAGGGCTCAAGGCTCGGTGATCATAGATACCCAGATAATGCTCTCCTACTGCTCTTTCGGCTCTTTCCTCTTCGATGAACGCTTGGACTTCAGATGGCGAAACATAGCCAGTCTTTTCGTTAGTATTTAAATACAGTTGATAAAAGCGACGACTTACCTCTTGCCTTAGTTCCGCCGCATCGACAAATAGTAGCCAAGGCGAACGTTCATCCTTTGGTCCTTCGACATAAATTTCTTTCGCATTTCGTTCTCTGTGAGAGTTGGGAGGATGCGAGGCATACATAGCGGGTATGGCTTCTTCATCACTATCAAAAATTGAGCTTGGCCCAAACTTTGGTTCTTCTTGCTCTGGCATGATGTTCTCCCAAACCTCTTTTTGATGATAAAACACATCTTGGCTATATAGCTCATGGTCAGCTGCTTCAACTAGTTCCTCTAAAGCAGTGTTCATCGCCATTGAGGCCGAACCCAGCCTTGAAAGACCGTGGATGATGGCATCGCTTCCCGTAACGCTTACCGCAACTAGATCCGCATTGAACTCCATCTGACGTGAGAGCGAAGCATATAAAAAGTTTAGCCCTTTATAGACTAGGATTAATGCTTGTCTAATCACCCAGACAAACCCACTCAATATCGCGGCGGGAATCATAATCCTAAAATCAGTTTCCATACCTCTCGCTAGCAAGTCATCCCACTTATCACGTGTAAATACCATATCGTGAATGATGCGATTGGCCATGTAGACATAGCTGCCAAGCTTCATACTCCGTTGTGAAAAATGCCCAAATTCATGAGCCAATACCGCTTTGAATTCACTTAAATTGAGACTATTGACCAATCCTAAACCAATCAAAAGATTTTTACGAGTGGGAAAAAACAGGCTCAGTACAGTGCTATTGTAAAACACCATCGCATTGATCTCCTCATTGACAAAGACACGTTTAGGGAAGGGAGCCCCTGTCTCCTCGGTCAGTTTACGGATAAAGGCAAAAAGTTGAGCTTGTCCCTTTGGCTTGAGTTCTACCCTGGTAGGATACTCCTCTTTGCTACGCTTGAATAAAAACTTGATCGTAAAGACAAACAGCATCGCTGCCGCAGCAATGCCGACAATTTTGAGAAAAAGTGTCAAACGATTCACTTTCTCGATCGGAAATATAATTGCCCAATAAAGTAGATAAGCTGCCCCTACAATCATGGCAAAGTATATCAACATAAATAGGGCGACTGCCACTAAGTTGAGAATA
>JBGCFA010000222.1:0-31605 GCA_045106675.1 Bacteroidia bacterium | reverse complement strand
TCGTAATCCAGCCTTCTTTGATTGCGACTCGTTTATTGCCCGGATTGAGCCAAGCCATCGCATTGCTGATAAACGCTAGGTTATCGTTTGAGCTGATGCTATTGTTGGCCAATATGCCCTCATGACCCACTGCGATTACTTTCCCACTTTGGTATTGCGTTGCTACAGAAAAGTGTAGCTGTGGATTTTCGCAAGGGCTACTCGACACTATCGGACTGACGCTCTGATCGATTACTGCCAAATCCCCGATACCGGCACCGGGCAAATAAAGTGTATCGACGGAGATAAAAATATCCGCTAAGTTTTGCGACACTAGATTACTGCAAAATGTCGTGATGGCAATCAGGGCTAATAGCTGCTTGTACATAGTTTAGGATTAGGGACTATAATAAGGCTCAAAAATGGAAATCGAGCAAGCAAAGCCCTTAAAGTTTGAAGAATACAGTTCAGATGATTGACGATTGTAGCGCTTCAATCAGAATCCTTATTACTTCCTCCTTTTCTTGTTTTGATATTTTACTTTCCTAGCCCGCTTCGCGGAACGCTTGGGCTTAGGACGTTTGCTTAGTGGCGCGCAATGCGAGAGAACTTGCTACGGCCAACAAAACGCCAATCACAATCATCCCTAATACATAGAGTACTGAAGAGAAGCCATCACGATAAGGAGCATCACCCAAGATCGAAGGCAATTGCGCAAAACCAGAAGCCAAAGGCCAAAAAAGCCCCAGTCCTAAATGTATCCAGAGACCTTTGCGCTCTCCTTGGCCGAGCCAATACAAGCCCGCGGCCTGTAAAAAGAAGATAACCGAAATCACAAAAGACAGTAAGGATGCAGGCAGTCCCGCCTCCGCTGGGGCACCCGTGGCAAAGTCTTCAAGCGTATGAGGAATCGTGAAAAACATGAGCAGGAGAGATAATAAGACGACTCTGCTGATCCAGTTTGTAGAAAGGCTTTTTTCTTGGGGCATGCTGATAAGGCTGAAGTTTTTCGAACTATTGAATTAAGTAAGCTGCCCATAAGTCTCCCCTAAAGCAAATGACCCCTCGTGTAGACTTCAAAGCTTGATCCCAAAGTGCTCCCATAGTTTCGCTTCAAAGTCTGCTTCGTTTTGGATCGCCACTTCGTGGAACGCTTGGCCGGCTCGGGTGATCTTGAACTCTTTATCAGTAAGGGTCAAGCGTCCTTGCTCACTCGGCTTGGTGATGATACGTTGCTTATGAAAGTGAGAGGTGGGATCATCTTGGTGATAAGCGCAGCGGAAAGCAAAATCTTGAAAGGCTACTGCCTTCGGATCAAAAGCGAACTCCGGCTGCCATTGCTCATAAGTCCATTTAGAGATGAGGAGGCGTTCGGCAGGGCCGGCCTCTACCCGAAACTTGCCCTCTCCGTCCTCCTGAACCAACCCGAACTCCAACTTGACCGGCCAAAAACTAAAACGACCGAAGCCAGCATCGGAAAGATATTCCTCTCCTTCAATCTCGACTATCAAACTCATGTGGTCGTACTCTGGGGTCCAATTTCTGTCCTCATCCATGACGATGGCGGAAACCTGCCTGACTGTAAAACCCAAAGCCTTGAGTAGTTCATAAAACAAACCGTTGAGTTCATAACAAAAGCCTCCCCGTTGCTGGTTGACGATTTTGTGATAGATGCGATCTGTGTCTAGTTCGATACGTACGCCTTGGTGGATGTCCAGATTTTCGAAAGGGACATGGAAAAGATGTTGTTTTTGAAGAGACTGAAGGACTGGCAGACTAGGAGAAGTCGGGCCTGAGTATTGGAGCCGTTGAAGATAGGATTGGATTTGTGAGGGAGACATGCTGTGATATATGGTTGGAATATACGTTGATTCGTATTTTTTTAATATTAGGATTAATTGCAAATTCGATTCAAACAAAATTACCATTTTCATTTTGCTCATGCTCAGATTAAAATCTGTATTTCTTGCACTTTGCTTTTGTAGTTCTTTATCTGCTGTCTCCGGGCAGGGCGTCGCCATCAATACCGATGGTAGTGAGCCTGACTCAACGGCAGCTTTGGACATCACCTCTACTGCCAAAGGGGTTTTACTACCTCGGATGACCGCCGCTCAAAAGACCGCCATCGCTGGTCCCGCCACCGGCTTGATGATCTATCAGACCGATGGCACCGCTGGTTACTATTATTATGATGGTAGTGGTTGGTTGCTGGTAGGTGATCCGGTGATCCCCAGTGGCAGTACCATCCTCAGCGATAGCCCCACCAATACCGGCCTAACTGACAATGGATTTTCTCTGATCGGGAAGACAAGTTTGCAAGTAGAGGGTTTTCTCGGTTCGGTAGAGGCTTGGACAGCGACCACTACGACGGGAGCGCCCTCCTCTCGTTTCCGACATCATGCCTTTTGGACGGGAACGGAAATGATAGTATGGGGAGGAGCCTCAAGCGGTTATTTAAATAGCGGTTCAAAATATAATCCCAACACAGATAGCTGGACAGCTATGACCAATATGCCCGATACCCGAAATTATGAGTCTGTAGTGTGGACTGGAAGCGAAATGATCGTCTGGGGAGGACGTATTGGCAATAGCGGTCAAACCAATACTGGCTATCGCTACAATCCTTCCACAGATAGTTGGACGAGTACGAGTACTACCGGAGCGCCAAGTGCTCGTTATTATGCTTCTGCAGTATGGACAGGAACCGAGATGCTTGTCTGGGGAGGCTCCGTAAATCCAACGGTAGGAGGCCGTTATAACCCTACAACCAATACTTGGACGAGCATGAGTTCTGCTGGAGCTCCTAGCGGTAACACAAATCCTCTTATGGTCTGGACTGGAGATAAAGTATTGGTTTTGAGCGATGGAAGTGGTGGGCTGTATGATCCCAGTACTGATAGCTGGGCTGCGGTCTCCAATTCCAATAAGCCTACTTACTATTTGGTTGATAATATGGTTTGGGGGGATAGCACAGCCTTCGTCTTTGGCGGAGGAGAAATCAAAGAATATGATCCCGCTACAGATACTTGGACCAATATTACGGCGCCCTCTATCCCTTATAATCGCAAATCGAGTTCTGTGCTGTGGATAGGTGGGAAATTATATTTTTGGGGAGGGTATTATGACGACGGCCGCGATTACATCCCCTACTATACTGGGGCTATCTATGATCCTGCAAGGTCGAGTTGGACCAATATGACCACCACGAGTGTCCCAGCAGCCCGATACTATCATACCGCAGTTTGGACAGGTGGCGAATTGATCATTTGGGGAGGGTATATAAGTGGGGTTAGCAATACCGGGGCTCGTTATACGCCTGGTGGCTTTGGCAATGCAACCACCGCCGACTATTACCTCTACGAAAAAAACTAATATGCGCCGACTCACATTCCTCCTTGGCATATGGATTTTGGGTGCCCAGCTACCGCTGCAAGCCCAGCAAATGATCCTCAAAGACATCGAAATGACCGTGGATAGTACCACCAGTTTACAAATAGTAGGCGGTATCCGCAGTAGTGGCAGCGTACTCACCAACGAAGGCACTATGACACTAAGTGATAGTTTTGCCAATAGCGGCGGCTCGACTTATGTAGGGGCAGGAGACTTAGATTTTAGTGGTGATGGCTCCCAAGCGATCACAGGTTTAGAGACGATGCAAAACTTCAGCGTTGATAATGGTGCTTTTGTAGAGTTGACTGAGGACCTTACCCTTACGGGAACGCTCAGCCTCGACAATGGCAAACTCAAACTTGGCAGCTACTCCTTGATTCTCTCTCCGACGGCGACAGTCACAGGCTACGATGCTGATAACTATATCCAGACCGATGCTACGGGTACGGTCGATATGGAAGTGGGAGCGAGCGCGGTTTTGTTTCCGGTCGGCAACGATACATACGCTCCGGTCAGCCTGCAAAATGCGGGTACTACGGATACCTTCCGCATCCGAGTGGTCAATGATTTGCTCACCGATGGGACAAGCGGTACCAATATTGGGGCTGATGCGGTGGGCAAGACTTGGTTGATTAGCGAAGAGGTCCCCGGTGGCTCGGACGTGAGCATGAGTCTCCAATGGACCGCCGCCGAAGAACTGACGGGTTTTGATCATAGCGCTGCCCGCTTTTTGCATCACAATGGTGTAGTTTGGGAAGAGCTCAGTACGCAGGCAGTAGATACTATCAGTACGGGAGTCTATAGCTTGACGCAAACGGGGGTGGATGATTTTTCTCCCTTTTGGTGTCAATAGCTCTACGAGCAGTTTGCCCGTCGAATGGCTGCACTTTGGCGTTCGCCGAGAGGCACAAAACGCGATCTTGGAGTGGGAAATCGCTCCTGCAAAGAATCTGGCTTATTTTAGTGTCGAGCGTTCGCAAGATGCGAAAAGCTTCCAAAAGCTCGATGATATCAAGCCAAGTACTCAGACCACCTATCGGTTTGTCGATAGAGAGCCTGGACAAAGTCAGGTTTACTACCGAATCAAACAAACGGACTGGGATGGGCAAATCTCATATACGGCGGTGCGGAGTCTTTATTTTGGGCAAGCAGGAGTACCTCAGTTTTATCCTAATCCATTTGCTAATGAGATCCAGCTTGATCTGAGGGCTTGGACTAGTCAGTCAGGTCGCTTAAAAATCTATGATAGTCAAGGTCGATTGGTCGTTCAGCAAAGCTGGCCAGAAAAAAGTACTCAACTAAAACTTGCAGGCTTAGCTCCCTTGTCATCAGGGGTTTATTATGTGCATCTGCAAACGGCGAATGCACAATTTCGGATGCAGCTAGTGAAGCATTGATCGGTTAAAAGGGGGAGAAAGGGTGTTTTTACGGTTAGGAAAACGGTTAAGTACGGGTTTCTGGGAACGATAAATTTTGTTGATTTATGCTAAGCCCTTTTTGAGGGTAAAACGCTAAAACACATAATTGATTGTCATGAAAAAATTAGTCTTCAACACCATCGCCCTTTTAGGACTTGCCTTATTTTTGATGCCCAGCACTTTTGCGCAGGAAGGAATTAAGCACGAAAACCCACAATGGAAAAGAGTCGTAATGCTCGATTTTCATGCTGATAAAGAAAAGCGCGCTATTGAGATCATTGATGAATATTTTAAAGTTGCCAGCAAAAACGCAGGTACCCCCGGACCAGAAGTAATGGTTGATTTTGAAACTGGAGAGTGGGACCTCATGGCGATTTGGGGTATGTCTGATGGCATCGAATCCATGAATTGGGTCGTAAGTCCTAATAACCAAAAATGGTGGGCTGCTCTGGTCAAAATTACGGGTGGCGAAGAAGAAGCCGAAGCGATTTGGGCTGAGTATCAATCTTGTATTGCACGCTCATCTGCCGATTTAGGATTGATGGATTAAGCTTATTCAAAGTTCAAAAATTAGACTCCCCGATTAGTTTTATAAGACTAGTCGGGGGTCTTATGTTTTTTGGGGTATGTGGGCGCTCAAATCGCCTCTCCAAGACTACTGCTGGATTTGAAACATAGCGTTCGCAAAATGCGGAGAAAAAGACAGAGTCAGTCTACAAAGTGGATGCTGAGTTTATCCCACTTAGGCAAAGTGGATAAGTGATTAATCCATTTTTAAGACAGAAGATGAGTATATCTAACTTATTTCCCGGATTTAGAATTGACCGTTTGATAAACCAATCCCTTTTTGTGGGAATTTGGAGGCTGTTTATAATACGTTGATTTACAGGTAATTGTGTGTTTTTTCTTGTTTGTGCCTCCATTAGAAGGAGCAGCTTAAGCAATGACATATTGTATGTTTATACAAATATTGTTTAATTAGTAATTCAATTTTACGGTATTCTTACCACCGTACACGAACAATCCCTCCCTGCTCAGACATTCATTTTAACCTGTGATCAAGCTTTTTAAGAGGCTTGGTAAAATTTTGTTTTGTCACTGATGCTTGCCTTTCAAATGAGGCCAGCCATTTTATATATTAATAACCGCCACGTGAAACAACATTTACTGCCCTTGCCTTTAGGTAGTGTTCATTCTCGCGATGTAGATTCCGAGCGATATCCGCCAACGGGATCTTCTGAGCATGAATTTGAACACTCGAAGAGGGATTCCGTAGGAATTTCCTCTAGAAACCAATTTTTCTCCTTGCAAAAGATGCTCCTGCTATGGGGCTTGATGATCGGACTTTCCTTCAGTAGTATGGCTACCCACTTTGCGGGAGGAGAGATCACTTATGAACATGTATCAGGTAATACCTTTACAGTTACCTTGAAGATTTTTAGGGATTGTGATGGAGCCAATTTTGGCAGTGTTCAATCAATACGCCTTAGTCCTACTACTTCCGGTTTTTCTATGACTGTATCGGAGATTTCCAGAACCGATATTACGGTCTTATGTCCTGGACAGGTGCCACCTTGTAGCTCGGGCTCAGTTCGAGGAGGGATACAGCAGATTGTTTATAAAGCTACTAAAACCTTTGTGCCTTTGCCTGCGGGTCAGGAATATTCTTTGGCATTCACAACTTGCTGCCGAAACGGGGACATCACTACTGGCTCCGCGAATGGATGGTTTTACATCAGTTCCACTTTGGATCCAAGCAGTAGCCTTCAAAATACCAGTCCGGTTTTTTTGAATCCTCCTTACTCATTGTTATTGCTTTGTACGAGCCAGCAAGTATCTATTAGTCCTAATGCTTTTGATGCGGATGGAGATGCTTTGCAATTTTCTTTGGTTTCTTGTAAAGCAAGAAATGCAACTGAATCTGTTCCTTACGCTAGTGGTCTATCTGGCACCAATCCATTGTTTACGACTTCTGGTGTTTCGGTCGATCCTTTTACCGGTTTGATTTCGTTTGTGCCTGACAGGGCTCAAGTTGGAGTTTTATGTATCTTGGTAGAAGAGTTTCGTAATGGTATCAAAATCGGTGAAATTGTCCGAGATATTCAGGTCAATATTCAGCCCTGTAGCAATACGCCTCCGGTAGTGGCTTCTATCGGCAATCAAATCATAGCTCCCGGTGCTACGCTTTGTCTCAACGTTTCGGCCACTGATGCTGATAACAACAATATAGGACTATCAGCTTTTTCTGGTCTATTTCCAGCAAACGCTACCTTTACGCAGACTTCAGCTACTCCCGGTGCTGCTACTGGCCAGATTTGCATCACGCCTACTGCAGCCCAAGTCGGACAAACCTTTTCTGTTTCTATCGAAGCAAGAGATGATGATTGTCCCGTTCCGGGCATTGGTTCTATTAGCTTCAATGTTACGGTTCCTGCGACGACTTGTGCTACTAGTCTCGCTGAGGTGATCACCAATGCAGCTGACTGTAACGCTAGCGACGGTGCTATCGATATTACGCCAACTGGATTTTTTAACCCAATTCAATACACTTGGACTGGGCCAAATGGATTCACAGTTAATACACAAGACATTAGTGGTGTACCAGCAGGCGATTATACTGTTAATGTTGTTGGTGGAGCATCTTGTGTCGAAACGAAAACTTATACCGTAGGACTTAACACTCCTCTACCGACGCCAGGTCTCATTGAAAGCCTGATGCTCACTGTAGGTGGCGCTGATAAAACAACGGTTTTCACTAGCCTTCCTACGGGAATTGCTCCTTTTACTTACAACTTTGATTTGACAGGTGCTGATTTAGGGCCTTTGTTTGTTGGAGCAATCAATGTCCCAGTGGCAGGCTCTATCAATGTAACGGGAGTAGATCCTACTAATCCTGCTACCAATCCTGTGGCTACTCTTGCCAATCTAGACCCAACTTTTGTTAGTGCAGGGATAGATGGTTTCACCTATTACGATATCACAGTAACGGATGCTAACGGTTGTGTCGCAGCTACGATGCCACAAGTGCGAGTAGATGTTGTATTCCCATCGGCTACTGGCTTGACGCTTAACGCTGTCACGCTGACGGCTTGTGAGTACGTTGCGGGAAGCGGTGTCGGCGACTTTGATTTGATCTCAGCTCAGAACCTAATAAATGGTGATGTTGACAATGATGGTGCTGATGGTTCTGTGTATACAGTTAGCTATCACCCGAGTCAGACTGATGCTCAGAACGGTACCAATCCTCTTGCCGATGGCAACAATCTCAACCCAACTACTGATGAAGTATGGGTCAAAGTTGTAAGTGGTAGTGGAGCAGAAGGTGTTATCGAACTTGGCCTCATGGTACAGGAAGATTTTGATCGTCTCTGTATCGCCAATAACTGGGGCGATGATGTGCCTACTTCTTATATCTCAAATATCGTTGACTATAATCATGCGATCTACCTCTATGATTTCCCTGATGGATCAGGTGGATTTTTAGATTCTCGTTTCCTTTGGGAGACGACAGGTAGCTTTAAGTTTTTCAACGACGGTACTGCAGTACTTACGGGTACGGTTGTCAATACACAAGATGCTAACGTCAAGTTTGATGTCAACTTTTTGATTGGCAATCGTTATGACTGGACTACTTGGAGCGGCTTAGGTCGTACCTACAAAGATGATAGCCCACATAATACAGTGGCTACCACAGAGCACGTAAACTGGTCTTACTTTGAGATCGATCCTACTTCTACTTTGACTGGTTCTACTGGTTCAACTTATGATGGTGATGTGATCAGTATGAGTCATATGCCTGCCAATCTTTCGATGGGTGGTCAATTAGGAAACGGTGCCAATGACAAGGATGATACTTATGGCTTTAGTGCTTGGTATTTCTGGTCGGCTACTTTGGGTGGTGCTACTTATACCAATCAGCACGGAGATGTCAATGTAGATCTCGATTGTAGCATTGCGCCATGTTCGCAGTTCCCTACTTTCGATGTCATGGTTGCGCCTGTCGCAGTCTTAGAAGGTGCTTATGATGCAGTTGATGATCTTATGAGAGATGATCTGCGCACCACATACTACGTTCCTGCTACTGAGCCATATACAGCTCTAGGCTATGTCGGTGTCGGTGGTGGTGGCGAAAATGTCTCTGCTCTTACTTTGAGTAGAACAGGCAATGACGCTATCGTGGATTGGGTATGGCTTGAATTGAGAGACGAGTTTGATCCAACCTTAGTCATCTCCTCTCGTGCCGCTTTGATGCAGCGTGATGGAGATATCGTAGATATCGATGGTACTTCGGCGGTAAGCTTTGGCGAAGTCGGCGAAGGCAAATACTATTTCGTCATCAAGCACCGCAATCACTTGGGCATAATGACGGAAAGCCCGATCAGCCTGAGCAGTGCGCCTGCAACTGTCAACTTTGAAGACGGTAGTATGCCAACTTATGGTACTAACGCTCAAAATGCAATCGGTACTACTGGTCGCTTCTGTATGGTATGTGCCAATGTCACTGGCGACGGAGCAATCGATGCTGCTGACCGTAGTGAAGTTTGGAACCAGCGTTCAACCGTAGGTTATAGCCAATCTGATGCTAATTGTGATGGTGCCACTGATGCTGCTGACCGTAGCGCTACTTGGAACAATCGTAGTCGCTCTCAGCAAATACCTGACTGATAATGAACTGCCAGAGGAATCCTACAAAGGGTTCTTCTGGCAATGATTTTCGAATTCTAAATCATCCAATAATGCAAAAACTCACACTTAGTTATATATTTCTGATGCTTGCTTTTGCTCAAGGGCTTTCGGCTCAGGGAGTAAGTGCTAACATCGCGATAGGCAATGAGAAGGCAGTGGGAACAGATTACTATTTTGATCTGTACATCGCTACCAACCCGTCGACTAGCGGCGATCTCTATCTCGCGGATTCGGATTTCCGAATTAGCTTTAACAATGCTTTGTTTACTAGTCCTACGTTTCAAAAACGTGATAGTAATATCGTAGTCGGAACTGCTCCGTTTACGCTCAATTTAAATATTGGGTATTGTTCTTTTGTGCCAACAAATGATACTCAGGCCAACACGCTGTTGGCTCAAGATGATTATCATACTTCAATGGCATTGTCCATGCCTGAAAACAATATCCTCTCAGTTGAGCTTCAAGGTCCTGCTCCAACCGACCAAAACCTATTAGAAAATAATGTGGCTAGAATTGACAATCAAGTAGCGGTACACCGTTTAGGTCGCTTTTATATCACTGGCTACAATGGTTCTGGGCTTCCTAATTTGACGGTAGCGCTTACCGGAGCATTGGATACCAAGGTCTTTAGCTATGCGGCTTCGCCGAACTTCAACTCTAGTTCAGTTGATCTTACCTCATCTACTTTTCCAGTAGAATGGTTGAGTTTCACCGCCGAAAAGCTAGATGCTAAGACGGTACAGTTGAACTGGATCACTGGAACTGAAATCAATAATGACTACTTCGTCATTGAAAAACGTCTCGAAAACGAAGAGTTTTCTGCGATCGCTAAAGTCGATGGTGCTGGTTTTTCTAGCACAAGCCTTGATTATGATTTTGAAGATAGTAGCCCAATGGCTGCGGTGGTTTATTATCGTCTACAACAAGTAGACTTTGATGGCAGTTCTGACTTTTCTGATGTCGTAGAGGTGAACTTTGACGAGTTAGGATTAGCGCGTTATGCGACTTATCCCAATCCCGCCAATGAGTGGTTTACGCTTGAAGCGATCAGCGAAAAAGATCAAGAGCATACGTACAAAATGTTAGACCTACGTGGCAAAACCGTTTTATCTGGCATCTTAGGTGCTGGTATGGGAGAGACTCGCGTCAATGTCGAATCTCTAGCTGCTGGGACTTATGTCTTGCAAGTCAAAAATGCTAAGGCTCAGCCCCTTAATATGAAAGTAACGGTCAAGTAAAGACCCTTTCATAATTAATAAATTACGCCATCCTCATTTGGGGATGGCGTTTTTGTATCTTCTCGCTGCGCGGAACGCGCCCTTTCGAAAGCCTTTAGGCTGAGAAATCTCAGAGGTTTCGATTGGGAAAATCTCCAGCGTTCTCCGATTTGAGAAATTCTCAGAGGCAGCAATCTATAAAGCCCAGCGTTCTTCGAAGAAGCAAATCCCCACGGCATCGATTGATGAAAAATCTGCAGGTCCTTCCACTTCGGTCAGGATGACTATTTGAGCAATCTCGGAGGCTCCAATCTATAAAGCCCAGCGTTCTCCGCAGGAGCAATCTAAACTGAGACAAGGCAATTTCAGATTGAGGGCGAAACAACAAGCAAGGCGGCAATCTTACATTGGACAATCTATGTTGGTATGGGTTTTATTTTTATTATGAATAATCCGATGTGTAAAATATTTTTACAGGAACGATTACTTTAAGTATTTCTCTGCCATTGTCGGCTTAGAGAGCGTTCAATCATCCACTATGAAACCTCTGTTTGCTACCCAACAATTCTTGCGGCTATCAATTACCATTTTTTTATTATACAGCACTAGTTTGTCTTATGTACAAGCCACCGATTTCATCACTACTTGGCAAACCGATAATACTGGTCCATCTGCCGATGACCAAATCACCATCCCCGGTATCGGCACTTATACGGTCAATTGGGAAGAGGTCGGCAATGCCGCCAATAATGGTACTACTTCTGGCAATGGGGATGTTACGGTCACTTTTCCTTCGGCAGGTACTTATCAAGTCAGCATACCCAGTGGTATGACGCGGATTTTTTTCAATGATGGAGGAGATAGACTCAAGCTACTCACCATCGAGCAATGGGGCACGCTGGCCTGGACCAATATGACGGGGGCTTTTCATGGTTGTACCAACCTCACCTCCAATGCAATCGATCAGCCAGATCTCTCTTTGGTCAAAGACATGAGTGAGATGTTTAGAGAGTGTAGCAACTTCAATGCGGCGATAGGGAGTTGGGATGTTTTAGGGGTTACGAATATGAACGGTCTGTTTTATCTCGCTACTAATTTCGATCAGCCTATCGGCACTTGGGAAGTTGACAGCGTGACCAATACGGCTTATATGTTTCGATCTGCTACTAAGTTCAATCAAGATATTGGTGCTTGGAAGGTGGATAGCGTGACCAATATGGCGTATATGTTTTGGAACGCGGTAGACTTTAACCAAAACATCGGATCATGGAATGTGGGCAAAGTGACCGATATGAGCCATATGTTTAGCAGCGCTGAAGATTTTGATCAAGACATTAGTGGATGGACCGTTTCAAAGGTGAAAGATATGAGCTATATGTTCAATAGTGCCCTCGTGTTCAATCAAAACATCGGGACCTGGGATGTAAGCCAAGTGACCAACATGAAAAGTATGTTTACTGTGGCTCGAGCCTTCAATCAAGATATTGGCAATTGGGAGGTCGATAGTGTGACAAATATGAGTTATATGTTTAACGTCGCTTCTGACTTTAACCAAGACATCAGTACTTGGGATGTCGATAGTGTAAGAAACATGAGCTATATGTTTGCCGCTGCCCTTGATTTCAACCAAGACATTAGTACTTGGGATGTGGATAGCGTAACCAATATGAGCAATATGTTCTTCGCCGCTAAATTCTTCAACCAAGATATCAGTTCTTGGAATGTATCTAGTGTGAGCAATATGAGCAGTATGTTCAATGGAGCCATTAGGTTCAATCAAGACATCAGCAGTTGGACCTTAGCTGCTGGCGTAGATATGACCAATATGTTCAAGGGTGCTACCCAATTCAACCAAAACTTAGGCAGCTTAGATATTGCAGGATCGCCCACCATGACTGGGATGCTAAACGATGCAGGCCTCTCTGTTACCAATTACGACAATACCTTGATCGGCTGGGAGGCCCAGGCTGTGAGCAACTTGACGCTAGGAGCTAGTGCCTTAGATTATTGCAATGCAGATACTGAGCGGGATGAATTGCTACTGACTTATAGTTGGACGATCGATGGAGATACAGAGGATTGTAGTACGCTGCCCGTCGAATGGCTCCATTTTGATGCCGTAGCAACAGGATCATCAGTACAGATCGATTGGGCCACAGCACACGAAAACAACAATGACTATTTCTTGATCGAAAAGCGCCTCGCAAACGGGGTGTTTGAAGCTTTGGCTAAAGTCGCTGGAGCAGGTGCCTCCGATACACGCCTTGATTATACATTTGAAGATCGTAGCCCGATGGCAGCGGTCGTTTACTATCGATTGCAGCAAGTTGACTTAGACGGCCGTGCCGAACGCTCAAATATCGTGGAGGTTCACTTTGATGGTTTGGACCAAGCTGCTTATGCGATTTACCCTAATCCTGCTCAGGAGTCATTTACGCTCAAAACGATCAACGAAGCAGAGCAAGAGCATCACTACCAAATGTTAGACCTCCAAGGCAAAACCGTCTGGAGAGGCACCTTAGACGCTGGCGCAGGTCAAACTCACATCAATGTCGAGTCACTATCCGCCGGGACTTATCTCCTACAAGTCAATAGTACGAGAGGACAGCTCGTCAATATGAAAGTAAGGGTCAAATAGTTGGGGTCCCGAAACTCTCGCTTCGCGGAACGCGCCATTTCGAACGATCCCGATGCCTATTGGGAGAGGAGAAATCTCCAAGCTCTCAATCTATTCAACCCATCGTTCTGCACAGCAGTAATCTCCAAGTCATCAATTGAGTCCTCCCCGCCTTATGTTATGGCATACAGCCCAGCCAAAACCGTTTGTAAAATGATAC
The DNA here is from genome assembly GCA_045106675.1 of Bacteroidia bacterium. GTDB lineage: Bacteria > Bacteroidota > Bacteroidia > J057 > J057 > JBCAWW01. Next base: position 18,078 of record JBGCFA010000222.1, on the reverse strand, counting down.
CTCTTATCTGAGTGGAGGTATTTAGGCCTCAGTTCAATTTTTTAGATTTTTAATATTGGCTAACTTAACAAATCGTCTCAGCCAAAATTGAAAATGATGAAACTATTGCAAGTGTCCTTGGGGCTGACCCTCGTCTTACTATTAATGGCCTTCAAGCCTAATCCTCGTCCTACTAACTATGTAGCGCCCCAATCGACGATGGTGGTTGATACGTTATTTGAAAATTCTTTTGCCCTCTTTCAGCAACTCAGACATAGTACAGGAGTTTATTCCGATGCGCTTAGGTTTCAGGGAGCACAGTTTCATCCTGCTTCGGTAGCCACAACGGGTATGGGCTTGATTTCACTCTGCATTGCGGATTCGATGGGCTGGATCAATGATGCCGAAGCTCAGGTGATTCATACGCTCAAAAGCATGGCCGGACAGCATCCCACTTTCCAGCCCGAACAAAACCAAAAAGGGCTCTTTCGACACTTTATCGACCAAAACACCGGAGCGCAGGCATGGAATAGTGAGTTCTCGAGCATCGATACTGGGATTCTGATCGCAGGAGCACTCTTTTGTAAGCAATATTTTGCAGGAAATACAGTGATTGCTGAGCTAGCTGACGATATGTATCTCTCCGTGGATTGGGCCTCAACGATCGCCAACCCTGTTACGGGAGGTATTTACCTGACTCAAAATATGCAAGGCATTGGAGCGGGCATCACCAAGCCTTTCAACGAGTATATGATCGTGGCCTGGTTAGCCAAAAATGACATGCGAAACGATTCCGTGGCTACTTTGCTTTGGGATAATCACTATGCCGATCCCGCTAACCTACCTACCTCTACCTTTGCTGGGATCGATGTGCTAACTGATTCGCCCGGAAACTTCTTATCAGGATTTGTGCATCAATTTCCCTACTATCTCTGCAACTACTATACTACTCATCCCGACTATCTGATGCACCTTGATCGGGCGAGGAGAATCGATTCTACTTGGTGGAGAGACAACACTTTCACCTCGGTGCATGTCTGGGGATTTGGGGCGGGGGCATCCAATGTATGGAGTCCTTCTGGTTATCATGCTGACAACATTTCCGATCATCCTGGCAATATTTGTTCACCTCATATCATTGCCGGTTTTATACCGATTTTCCCTGATGCTATTTTGGATCTGGAGGAACTAGTAAATCAAAATCTTGGCCTTTATAATCTGCCTTTTGGCGTTCAAGAGACAGTCCTTTGGCGATTTAGTACCCTCTCAAACTGGAAAGCAGACGATATACAAGGAATAGATTTCTCCACTATGCTATTGGGACTGGCGGCTCATCCCGACTATCTCGGGACTGCATTTTTCGAGACCTACAATGATTTTAGCTTTCCAGAGGTAAGCACAAGCATAGAACTAGAACCTTCTATAGAACTTAAAAATATATTCAATTATCCTAACCCATTCAGCCAATCAACCCGCATCCAGTTTGAAATAGAAGTCTTATCTGATGTAGAGTTGACAATCAGCAATAGTCAGGGACAACAGCTTGAAAAACGATTTGAAAAAAATGTAATTCCAGGAGAATATGAGTTTGTCTGGGATGGGGAAGGAGTTAGCTCTGGTGTTTATTTTTATACTGTCTGCACAAAAACGCAATCCTTTTCGGGTAAAATGGTTTTGAAAAAGTAGTTATTCGCGGCTAGGGTTGCGTTTAAGCTGATTCGCTAAGAAGAATAGAAATTTTTTATCTTGAATAGATAATCACCAAGATATCTTTCATTCCCACTTCACCTAGGCCAATGCTTATTCTTCTTCATAGATCCCGACTTTTTTTCGGGATCATCGCTATACTCATATGCTTTCCCCTTCTCCTATCGGGGCAGCTGCATGATTTCACCTTCGAGAGATTTGAGCTTCCCGGCGGCAATAGAGGCAATCAGGGGCAGATGGTTTATCAAGATTCTATCGGTTATCTCTGGTTTGGAACAGGCGGAGGAGCCCATCGATATAGTGGAAATGAATTCACTACTTTTGTGCACGAAGATGATAATCCCCGTTCTCTTTCACATGATCATGTAAATGCGATTATTCAGACTAAGCAAGGGGTATTATGGCTAGGAACCCGGAAAGGCTTGAATCGATATCATCCTGAAACGGAAGACTTTACCTCCTATATTCATGATCCTGATGACCCTAATAGTTTGAGTGCTGAAGGCATCACTTGCATGGCGGAAGGCCCTCAAGGCTATTTATGGATTGGAACTTGGCGGGGACTCAATCGTTTTGATCCTCAAACAGGCTTGGTCAAACGCTATATGGCTCATCCGGAAGATCCAGATAGTCTCTGTTTTGCTGCAGTACAATCCGTGTATTTTGACCGTAGCGGAACCATGTGGGTAGGCTGTAGCAATATTTGGTCTGCTCAGAAGAGAGAAGCTGGAGGTTTGCATCGCTATATTGCTGCAGAAGATCGCTTTATCCGCTATCAATCCGATGCCAATGATCCCAATAGTCTGCGTTCCAGTGGTGTTTGGACCATGCTGGAAGATCAAAAAGGCAATTTTTGGGTAGGCACCCATGGAGATGGCTTGCATTTGATGGATCGAGAGCGAGGAAGCTTTACTCATTTCCCCTTTACTGAAAAAGAGCCAATTGGACCGAGTGCCCCCGTTCGGATGAATAGGCCGAATCATGAATACTTTGGGGTAAAACAAATCTTTGAAGATGCCCTAGGTAAGATTTGGGTATTGGGCCTTTATCAGGGGCTTACAGTCTGGGATCCTAAACGCCAGCGACTGGAGCAGTATCAAAGAGCTAATAGCCCAATTCCCAGTGATCATGTATGGAATATCAGCCAAACTCGAGATGGCAGTTTGTGGCTATGCTCCGGTACGAACTATTCCAGTGTGTCTCGGATTTTTGCTCGCCTGCCAGAAATATCCATGCAATACCGACCCATTTCATATGAAGAGGGATCAACGGGGCCGATTCATGGTTTGGCGATGGATTCCAATGATTGGTTTTGGATGGGAGGAAATGCTATCAGTGTAATTGGATTCCACCCAGATCAAGAGCAATACAAATTATACAAAAGAAGTTTTGATGGAGGCAATGGGTTATCTGATCGTGACATTCATTCTCTGGCGGTAGAGAAAAATGGAATGGTTTGGGCTGGCGGTTGGCATGGGGGAGGAGGATTGAACCGGATTGATACTCGTACTGGTCTGATTCAGCAATTTTTAATGGATAGCCTTCCAGATGTCCCTGGATTACTTACTCCTCGCTCTGCTGTTGGGATTCCAGTGCTCTTTCTGGATTCGCAGGAAAGAGTATGGGCAGGAACTTTTGGCGGGGGTTTACACCGATATGATTCAAGCAAACAAAAATTTCATACTTACCTACCAATCTCGGGAGATTCAACTAGTCTTTTGGGGGAAGTGGTATTGGATATTAACGAAGATGATGAGGGAAATATCTGGCTGTTGGGGATAAAACCAGATTCGAACCAATTTCAAGCCTTCCTGCAAAGTTTTGATCCCAAGACCGCACAATTTACTAATCATTGGCATTCAACTAAAAAAATCCCCTCCGATGGCAAGTTTGACTTTAGCGCCAATTTGAGCCTTGAGTTAACGCTTTGGAGCTTGCAAATGGATCAAAATGGGCATTGGTGGTTTGTCAATGGGAAAGAGTTGAAGAGATATGATCCGATCCAGAAAAAGATGCATTCCTATTCTCCATTTCCAAAAGGAAAGGGTCTCAATTGGTTACAAATAAGTAAAGAGGGCAATATTTATATAGGGCAGGAAGACCAAATCTATAGATTCCAACCTAAATCAGGAAAACTGATAGGCTTGCCACTGAATATGGATCAGTACAATGGCAGCTTTGTAGATCTTCCAACCAAGGAGCTCATTCGAATAGGCAGAGGCGAAGGCAAGGAGAGTTGGCTTATCACTATGGGGAGTGGTTATTTCCTCTTTGATCCAACTTTCTGGGATCAATATCAGCCTAATAATGAAATGATCTTTTACATAAATGACTTATCGCTTAATAATCATACAGAAACCAATACTCCTAAGCATGATCTGAACCGCAGGAGCGAACTTTCTTTAGCTAAAGAGGATTTTCCCTTCAGTTTTCGGATGCATGCTTTTAATTATCAAAATATAGAGAGTAACCAGGTACGTTATAGAATCCCTTCTTTTGACGAAGACTGGCAAACACTCAATTCTGGACAATTAATTCGCTTGACAGGAATGCCGGTTGGAGAATATAAAATCCTAATCGAGGCTCGTACTCCATTGGGTTCTTGGGAACCAACTCGAATCATTAGTCTAAGAGTAGTCCCCCTTTGGTATGAGACAATTTGGGGCAGGATTCTGATCGGAATAGGGATCATCGGTCTGCTTAGCTTCCTGGTTTGGCTACGACTAAGAAGTCAGGCCAAAGAATTGGAAAAAGAGCGCAGGATCAATGAAAAACTCCGTAACATCGACAAACTCAAAGATCAGTTTCTCGCCAATACCTCTCATGAGCTGCGTACTCCACTCAATGGTATCATTGGCCTCTCCGAAGCCCTAATCGAGCAGGAAGATCAGCCGGAAAAACAGGAAAACCTCAACCTGATCATTTCCTCCGGAAAACGCCTCTCTTCATTGGTCAACGATATTTTGGACTTCTCCAAAATACAGACCCATGAGATTCGCCTACGTCAAAAAGCCATTGGTTTGTGGCCGCTGGTAGATCAAGTCCTGCGCATTCATCAACCCTTGGTGGGTGGGAAGGACTTGGAGTTGGAAAATAAAGTGCCAGCAGAATTGCCACCAGTGCTTGCAGATGAAGACCGCTTGCAACAAATCCTATTTAACTTAATAGGCAATGCCGTAAAATTTACTGAATCAGGTCAAGTGCTTATTGGTGCGAAAGAAAGCAAAAAGGGAGAGCTAACGATCTTTGTAGAAGATACCGGAATCGGTATTCCAGAGAATAAACGCGCAAGCATTTTTCAAGAGTTTGAACAAGCAGATGGTTCTATATCACGGGAATTTGCTGGGACAGGCTTGGGCCTCAGCATCTCCAAAAGCCTGGTTGAATTACATGGCGGTCAGATGTGGGTCGAATCGGAAGTGGGGAAAGGTTCGACCTTTTTCTTCAGTCTTCCGCTAGCTGGCGAAGCGCCCAAAGCTTTGGCTTCACCCCTTATGCCGTCAACAAAGTCTTTGTCTAAGCAAAACTTGGCAGAGCAAACCCAAGCCCCAGTATTAGCGACAATTCCCCTTTCTGATTCAGCTACTGGCATCCGTATTCTCTCCGTCGATGACGAACCTATCAATCAGCAGGTAATCAAAAACCATCTCAGCTCACCCTTATTCCAACTCACCCAGGCCATGAACGGCAAGGATGCGCTGGAATTGCTCGTTAAGCATCGCTTTGATCTCGTTCTACTTGATGTAATGATGCCGCGCATGTCTGGCTACGAAGTCTGCCAAAAAATCCGGGAGCAATTTTTGCCTTCCGAGTTACCGGTCATCATGCTTACCGCCAAAAACCAGATTGTCGACCTAGTAGAAAGTTTGCATACCGGGGCCAATGATTATATCGCCAAGCCCTTTTCTAAAGACGAGTTCATGGCTCGGATAGAAACCCACCTCAACCTTCACCAAATCTATACGGTTACCAATCGATTTGTGCCTACCGAATTTATCCGTTCGCTGGGCAAAAAAAACCTAACCGAAGTGCGCCGAGGCGATCAGGTAGAGCAAGTGGTGAGCGTATTATTTTCTGATATTCGGGATTATACGGGTCTTGCCGAAACGATGAGTCCAGAGGATAACTTCGGCTTAGTCAATGCCTACGCTGGTCGGATGGGGCCGATTATTCAACAGCATCAGGGATTTGTTAACCAATATTTGGGAGACGGGATCATGGCCATTTTTCAACAAAAGCCGGAAGATGCCCTCATGGCGGCCATCAGCATGCAAACTCGTCTCAGAGAGTATAACAAAGAACGGGAAGCGCAAAATCGCCGGCCCTTAAAAGTGGGTATCGGGCTGCATACTGGTTCTTTGATCATGGGCATCATCGGAGATGAACAACGCACAGACGCTGCTACCATTTCGGATACTGTCAATACTGCCTCCCGAATGGAAAGCCTCACCAAACATTTTGGTGTCAATATATTGCTCAGCAAGGACAGCCACTCAGACTTACAAAAACCCGAACAATTCAAACTGAGACATCTAGGGAAGGTACAGGTTAAGGGAAAAGCGATCCCTATCAGTGTCTATGAATGCTTCGATGGAGATGAACCCAAACAGATTGAGAAGAAGCTAGGGACCCTGACTACCTTTGAAAAAGGCTTGGAAGCCTATCTCAGACGCGAATTTGCACAAGCGGCCATCTTGTTGAATGAAGTGTTAAGTCATAATCCTGATGACGCAGCTGCTTCACTATTTTATAAGCAGGCGGGACAATACATTACGCAGGAGGTTCCTGAGGATTGGACGGGAGTTGAATCTGTCAGTCGAAAATAATCTTAGGTAGATTAAGTGAGTAGCGAAAGGCTAATGCATATCCAATTTTTATCGATTTTGTACCACTTCGCGGAACGCGAGGGAATGTCCAATGATGAATTTCAATGTCCATTAGCCAAGGAGTTCGTTGAGCGTTGATTATTTCTGCCGTTCCGCAGAGCGGAGAATAGTAAAAGATACCGGATAATGCTCATACTTCGCATTTTCGGCATGACGGACTCGGGAAGATCCAATATCGAAGGGACTATTTGGGTGCTGGGATACGATGATTGGACACCTTGAAATCTGTTTAGCCGCTTATCTTTCTATTCAGACCTCGACCGTATTAAGTCCTGATATGGTTTCCATCCAAATAGCTCTCTCATATAGACATCCATTTCAAAATATTCTTCTCCCATATATAGACCTCCATCATTGAGATACTTTTGTAAATACAAAAGCACATTTTCCTTATCTCCTAAGGCTGCATAAATTCGGGCAATGTGATATGTCGCCCAGCTAGCCTCCTTATTTTCCAACTCTTCTTTCAACTGGAGAGCCTCAGCCTTTTTTCCTGTTAAAGCAAAAGAGAAGGCATCCGTATACCGAGATCCAACGAGAAGCGCGCTCTCATATTCTTGGAGGTGTATATAAAGCTGTGCGAGCTCGGTGCTATCTCTCCCCTCTCTCAAAATATAATCTGTCGCCCACTCTACCCCTAAAAGGGCATATTGCTTGGCTTTTTCAGGAGAGCCTGCGAGTAAAAACTGATCTGCTAATACTTTACAGAAACTTAGATAATCCCAATGCTGTGTGCCCCAGCTCTGAATAGGTTCCAGACTTTTAATTTTTTCTTGTAGGACATTTAGTTCTTCTTCCCGACCCAAATGAATCAAAGCAATGGCTTTGAACTCGTAAGTTGGACCCCAAACCGCTCCGATCCGGATTACTTCTTCAACCAGATCTAACATTTCTTCGTGGCGATCCAATTTGTGCAGGAGATGAAGAGGGAAATGAACGAATCGTTTATCCTGAAAGGATGTTGGATCGAGTAAGCTCATATCTATAGGGAGGTAATAGTCCAAGGCTTTCTCAGGTTGATTTTGTAACCAGCCTAGGCTCCAAGCATAATGCCGCTTGATTAATTGATCATGCGGAAAGAGTTGAAGCGTTTTTTCAAGAAAATCTCCATATTGATCATAATCTCTTAAATAGCGCGACTTGAGGGCCATGTAAAAATTATGCTCGTACTCGTTCATTAAGAGTCGCTTCGGTTCCAGAATAGAAATTATTCTATCCATAAATCCCTCATCCCAGGTCTTCCAGATCATGGCTTCAATCAGGGGGATAATAAAGCTAGTGTCTTCTTCAAATGCTTTGAACATCAATGCTCCATCATTGCTTTCCAAAGCCTCAGTCCAAATCTGATAGGCTTCATATTTAGGTATTTGGCTGGCCGTTTGTCTGAATTCCTTTCCGACCCAATAACCCATAATGCGTTGACGAAGTTCTCCAACCAACTGACTTTTCTGATTGATACGGCCGCGAATTTCTGGAAAGTTGCGTACCAGTTCGCCATTGAGGGCATTAGTAAGGTGGCTTTTCAAAACCAGTGAATCCCCTTCCTTAAAATAGAAACCTTCGATCCAGTAATTGGCACCTGTCACTTCGGAAAAAGAAAGCTCTCCTCCTGGATTATCTGGGAAAATGCCCAGTTTGTCTCGGTATTGGGCCACACTACGAGGAGAGCAGGTTTTTATTTCTGCTTCGATCATGCCATTGACAATCAGGTCGCTGCAAAGTAAACCCAAAACATCCAATTCAGGATCTTGAGTATTGTTGCGAAAAGGAATCACTGCTACTCGCTCTGAACGGATCTCTTCGGCTAAGCGTTCTTCTGATTTAGTATTCTTGCCCCCCATTGTCCAAAACAAAACTGCCCCTACTGCCATAGCCAAAAAGCCTATACTTGCTAAAAGGGCGAGGCGTCTAGGGTGCGATTTTGTTTCCGAAAACTGCTTTCCCTTGCCATGCATCTCTTTTGCTTTGGGAACGGCAAAACCATTATTGTTCAGGGCGTAGATTGTCATGGGTTCAAGCACATTCTTGAAAGAGAAGCGGCCTAGAGACACTAGTTCAAACTCTGCTTTGTTTTTGATCTGCTGGCGAATGCTGCTAGAGATCAATACTGCTCCAGCTACGCCCATAGATTCGATGCGGGAAGCAATGTTGACTCCGTCGCCAAAAGTATGATCTCCATCTTGGGTGATTTCTCCTAGATGGATGCCGATACGAAGCGGCACTTTATCACGCACCAGCAACTGTACTTCTTTGGCACACCTGACCGCTGCTGAAGCACTTTCAAAAACGCTCAGACTGCCGTCTCCATAAGTTTGTAATAGTTCGCCTCCATTGACCGCAATGCGCTCTTTCAAAACGGCCTCATGTTGCTTAACCGCATCCATAGCCAGTTCCTGATCGCTCTGCATCATTGAGGTATACCCAACAATGTCAGTAAACATAATGGCGGCAAGGCGAGGATTGGGCATTTCTAAGTGTTTGAAAGGAAAATAAATAAATTGCCTGTATAATAAGCCATTTTTTAGCTTTTAGGTGATAATTCTCGATAAGCCTCAATAGTTGTGCTATCTGAAAATAAAGCATTTCCATCAGTTCCGACAAGCAAGTTTGCTGTATTCGTGATGATGAAATAACGCCCCTTCTTGAGCTTGCCCTTTGCAAGTACTCCTTTAAATAAGCCATTGATAATTCAGATTTTCGGAAACGCTTTTCACGTTCGTGCAATACGAAACTTCTAATGCCGCGTTCCGCGAAGCGGTATCAAAAACTAGCCGATATATAGTAGTCAATATTAAGCCTTGAAAACGTCTTTTTGGCGTAAATCGATCCTGGTTTTCTTGGCTTTGCTTTCAGCGGTAAATTAATGGAAGTTGGGCATTTTGGGGTTAAATGCAAGATAGGTGCTAGGATTTAGCCCGGAATGCAAGATAAGTGAAGGAAACCATAGCAGTGAAACTTGATCTTTGGCTTTAAGTGATAGCGCTTCTTTAAAGCCCAAGAAAAAATTAAGATTGTAAACTTTTATGAAAACGCCCTATAAACTGTCTCAACTCCTCATGGGGAGCTTTGTCCTTCTGCTCCTGATCGCAGGCTGCAAAATCCATATCGTCCATCAATATCCGGATGGAGTACCCAACAGTAATGCTAATTACTTGGACAGGGTCCTTTCTACGCAGGATCTTGGCGTAGGCTACGATCTCGTCCATACTGATCCTGAAGATTGGGCGCTAAACTCGGTGCAAGCTACTAGAGTCCGTCCCAAATTATTTGTCTATGAGTCTGACACTGACCCTAACCGTTTCATCGATATCCCGCAATTAGAAGGCCCCTCAGTACGACGGATTTTACCCAAAGGAGTGTTTGCCGAGACAAACTCTCGTTTCCAATGGTCTGATGAAATGCGCTTTGTGTACTCAGCCACAGATTTTCAGGAGAGTTATGGTGGCTCTGTATCAGCCAGTGTTGGGGTTCCAGTAGCCGCTTTCAGCGCCAGTGCCTCTTATGAAGAGACTCGAGCCAGCACTTCTGTTGAGCAAAGTTCTTTTGCCTTTAAAGATGGAGCCTTTCGTGGCCATAGATTGGAGATGGACCCAACTTACTCTCACCAACTCAATCCGAAATTTCGCCTCGCCGTCGCAGAATTGACCGCCGACAATGCAGATGATTTTATCCAGTTGTGGGGTACTCATTATTCGTATGCGGTAACCATTGGCGCGCGCTGTGCCTATAAAATGGAGTATGGTAGCAAAGAAAGGACTCGGATGAATGGCCAAGGAGGCGGATTTGAACTTGCCGTATCTGGCGGTACCGGAGTGGTAGAAGTTGGCGTAGGAGCCAGCTACAGCCAATCTTCCATGCAAAGCGCTAAGGATGCAAGCGGAGCCAAGAGTATTGATTTTGTCTCTTATGGAGGTAGTGGAGCTGGGATCGATGATTTTGCTTTGTGGACCAAACATGCTGTCAACAACCCAACTGTGGTCGATGTAAACTTGGATTCTATCACTGGCTTGCTAAACAGGAGCTATTTTCCTAAGGATGATTCCATCGATCAAAAGAGAGCACTTTTGGTCGCGGCCATACAATCATATTTTGCAACAGCAGCAGGAAATATGAAGCTAGTAAAGAGTAGCAAAAATTTTAACTATCAAGCTCCTCCAGCCAAATTTGAATTTAGAATCATGTATATCAGTCATTCTATGAGAAGTGGGGCAGAAAAAGACATTAGCTATTGGGGCAAACTGTTTGCTAAGCCGTATGATGGAGATTTGGTAGAATACGGACCTTTAAAAATCGGCTTAGGACCTAAGCCTACCTCTGAAGAAAAGCAAGCAAAAATTTGGAATGAGAGAGCAGAGGATTTTCTCAATCGCCCCATTTTTTATGCTCCAAGATACCTTTCAGATACAATTCAATTTTCACCAATGGATAAAGCTGACAAGGGAAAATGGGCGAGCTTAATAGGAGACATTGTTGCATGGAAGCCCTATGAGACGAAAGCGCAAGTTCCATTCGCGAAACGTGGGCAAATAATTGAAACAGATTTTCTCGGTGAGGTTTTTTCAACAACCCCCATAGTATTTTACGTGGCTTGGCAAGATGTCGCCACGGGCTTTATCAGTCTTACAGGCGAAGTAGAAGAGTATTGGAAAGGACATTCCGGGCTAAAAACCAAAGTAGATATAGACAATCGAATCCCCTTTGCTGAGGTTGAGGTAGGCGAAGAGGTGCACAAAACTGTCCAATTTATTATGGATGATAATGACATGGTCAATGTTCCCATTATTACCGTCGAAATGCGTCTGAAGCGGATCGAATAGTTTAGTGAAATTATCGATTCTCTGAACTTCCTATATAACATAAAAACACTGATTATCAATTTTTTAGTCAGTGTTTTTGTATTATGAATCGTCTCTATTTTCCTCAATCTGTCATTCCACAAGCCACTTTTCTCCAGGGAGAAGTTCTTTGACTACAGTCTTGTTATTATTGATTACAGTTACGGATACTTTTGTATCACCCAGCAGTTGGATAATCAGTTTATCAGCTGTTGATCTGATGTAGAGATCTGTTTCTTGAGAAATTTGAATGCGCAGTTTTTCTCGGTGTAACTCATCTACTCCAAAGCAGTAGTTTTCCTCATTCTTACTGAGTATGGAAGGATCATTTCCGCCGAGGGCCCAGGATGATTGATTTAGCTGCCAGTCAAGGAGTTTGATCAACTCCTCAGACTCATCTATTCTGTTTAGATATCCTCGATAAGGAAAAATGACGGTCAGGAAATGAAAATCGTTTTGCTCAGGTCCAGCTATCACCGTCTGGGTTTTTCCCCGGCTTCCGGAACGGTAAGCTTTATCCACTTGATTCAGTTGCAGAATGTCAAGACCACTAGCATCTGCAAAGCTAGCCCGTATCAGCCTGGGACCTGATTCCTGTGTATAGTGTCCCTGCCATACTTGTTTGTATTCATGCTGGCTTTCAGATTTGAAGTTGTCTTTGACAATCCAGAAATCATCCTTGATATAGATCACTTGTCGGGTGTATGCTACGCCTTTGTGCTCAAATCCATCATGACTCCCCACGAACAAATCAAAATCTTCATTGCTTTCCCACACAATCACTTCAGGATGGGGCAAAGACTTGAACTTGCCAAAACCACTACCGCCTTTGTTGGAGGTCCATTCCCGGCCCTGCAATTCATTGTCAACCAGCGCCACGTTTTTCACCATTGAGTTCTTGAATAGCTCAAAATCTTTGAGTGAGTAGCGCACCTGATAGTTGGGTAATACAGGCTGTCCATTTGCAATCGCCTGAATGCCCAGCATATCTCCATGCTGATGGTCAGGTTTTTCTGCATCCAAACCCGCGCTGATGATCATCATTTTATCATTGGGGTTCCAGCCTTCACGCATGATGTAATAGTGAGTGTCCTCAAAAGCAAGCGAGCCATAGGTGGGTTTTTCCTGCTGAATGTTCTCCAGCATTTCAACTTGAGATTTGCTTAGGTACCAGTACATTCTGTCATCTACCTTATCTGATGCGAAATATCCCAAGTTCGGGTCTTCAAACAATAGATATCCAAGCGTCATCGCGCCGGAGATGTCATTTTTTTCAGCCCATGGGATTTCAGTATCATCCTGAAGAACGGGGGCACTCTTATCTGGATAGGCGATTTTGGTAAGGGTGGTAAATAAGCTACGTAGTTTTTCTTCCCAGGCTTTATCCACCTCTATCTTGCTTATTTTGGCCAATTGATAGACATAGAAAAAGGTATTAATGTCACTCATGTGATAATGGACGGAGCGCTCAAACTGGAAACCGTCGGGATTGATTTCCTTATTTAAGTGTTCGCCCAAGCGCGACATCGACCTCTCATACCATTTTTCGGTTCCTTCAAAATCACGTAAGAGGATAGAAAGAATGGCCATCGCAGACATTCCTCTAGTTTGGTGGTTGCCAGATCGGAAATAAGCGTTTCTTTCGTACAGATGTTGGGCATGCTGAAGTAGGGTAGCAATGGTTCGCAGCTGGTCAGCATCAGAATATTCCGGTTCATTCAAAAACATATTGTGAATCCAAATCCAGTTAAGGATCCGATAGCCTGATCGGTAAACTTCATAGACCCCATTTCCATCTTCTATTTTTTCAAACTGACCTGATTCGAGTGCCGCATTCAATGACTGCATCTGATTTTCGAAATATCTGATGTATTTGGGGTCTTTGCCATCATGAAAATAGAGCAAGGCAATGTCCACCATTTTGTGCTGCCTCGCCAAATGCCTCAAAGCATAGGCATTGACCTCCTGCCCATTGAGATAGTTAAAAGGGAGTATCCATTGAGTGGAATCTGCGTATTTGCCCATATGATCGAGGGCTCTGGCTTTATGCTCATCCTGATTGTTATAACGTCCATTATAGTGCGTTAGCCGATCATAAAATGTCTGATAATCATAAAAGAAGCGTTCGGAGAATGCGTGCCTAAAATACTCGGCCAGCTTTGCTTCCGAAACTTTGCCATCCAACTGCAAATAATCATAGATTTCAGCGTTCAGCACAGCTGGCAGCTCCTCTGTTTTCAATACACGATTGGCAGGAATTTCCTTTGCCATCAGGACTGATGATGCGTAACTCAGGAAAAGAATAAATAGATAATTCAGTTTCATGCTTTTCATGTTAAGTAGTCTAGCAAAATAAATCTCCAATTCCTCCAATCGTAATTCTCCCTCGCTTCGCGGAACGGGGAAACTCTAGATCCCTGCTCTACGGATTCGTTGGTACTCATTCATACGGCTGGGATGAAGGCTAAATTCAGGCGTCATGCCGGAAATGCGAAGAATGAGCATTATCCGGTATCTTTTTATTTTCTCCGCTTCGCGGAACGCTTTTGAAAATCCCGATTCTTGGGTTGGAGAAGATTCAAAAAGAAGCCATTGACGGCTAAATATAGCGTTTTGCGAAGCAGAAACCCTTAGCTTGATACTAATGGCACAGTTGTCGGGAACCTCCAAAGGGGGAGGAATATCAGTTTCTGAGTAATACCCAATCCCTTTTGATTAGCGCCTTAAGATATTTTCCCCAGCAATGTGAACCTCTCTTATTTCAACTGGCCTTTTCGAGTCGTACTGACTTCTTCTTCAGTTACAGAATGCTCATAGTTGTTTAGGCTACTCAGAACAAAGTTTAAAATTTCGACCACTTCCTTATCGTTCAATGAAGTAGCAAAACCAGGCATGATTTCATCATATAGAGCTCCCTTCACCTCAATCTCCCCTGTCAATCCAAATAAGGTAGCCTCTATCAATTTCACCTTATCGGATACCCATTTTGTATCAATCAGAGGTGGGGTGAATTCAGCGATTCCCTTGCCATCAGGCAAATGACAGGGAGCACAATTGGTTTGATAGAGTGAGGCGCCTGCTACATTTGGATCTACCTGATCCTGAACAAACATCCTGATTTGAGCGGTATCTTCACCATAAACCTGCAGCTTGTTGTAGTCATCATCCCATTGAGTAATCGCTGATATCTTGATGATCCTGTCATTCCCATCAGCAGGAACATTATCATACATCCATTTATAGCGTGGAATGTGCCAATCTGTATTACTGCTAATCAGGTAAATGTCTCCCGTTGAGCTAACACATAGATCCCTTAATCTGCCAAACTGTTTCTGTAAGTATATTTTATGCTCTTCGATTTTCGTTCCTGAATCATCCAGTTGAAAAAACTGAAGCGACCGACCTTTCAGGGTCGTAAGTAGTAAACTGTTTTTCCATTCGGGGATCGACGGATGATTATAGTAGTCGAGTCCAGCAGGTGCGATAGTGGGTGTCCAGCTAAATAGCGGTTCTTGTACCTGAATGGTGTCGCAGAAATTTAGCTCACTTTCAGTATCACAATAACCTTCCACATTTGGCCAACCATAGTTTCCTGCTGCTAAGATGAGATTTAATTCATCATCATTATTGGGACCATGCTCAGAAGTATAGAATTTACCATTGGCTTCCACCAATCCCTGTTGATTTCTATGGCCGATCGAGTAAGAATAGGATCCGGGAATCGGATTGTCCTTAGGAATTGACCCATCAAGGTTCATGCGAAGGACTTTCCCTGTGAGGGCAAATTTATCTTGGGCGGTTCGATTATCCGAAGCATCACCGATGGCAAATAGGATTTTTTTGTCAGACGAAATGATAAGGCGTGAGCCATTGTGGCTTCTGGTTCCTTGTATATTGGCAAGAATGATTTCAGGAGTGATTAAGGTGTCTTTTTCCTGATTGTAGCGGTATCGGACAATCCTCGATCTGATCATATTCGGCCTTC
Source organism: Bacteroidia bacterium (assembly GCA_045106675.1). GTDB lineage: Bacteria > Bacteroidota > Bacteroidia > J057 > J057 > JBCAWW01. The sequence continues at coordinate 2,686 of JBGCFA010000222.1, read as the reverse complement.
CTTTTCTGTCAAATTCACCCACTATACTAGAATCCATATAAGTATAGTGGGTATAAACAAATGGCTCGGTCATGAAATCCGGATGTACTACCATTCCAAGCAAGCCGGGCGTATTGCCTTCGGAATAAGCATCAGAAATACTGAGTACTTTCTTCTTCTCAGCGGTCTTCGGATTCATTCGATAGACATTGCCTTTTCTTTCCGTAAACCAAAGATGCTCATCAGAAGCCCAGGTGATTTCAAAGGGCTGTTCCAGATCACGAAGCACTTCACTCACCAAGAGTTTGCTACTATCCAATTCCAAAATCAACCATGGTTTCCCAATACTGATATAGGAGTTCTGCTGCGGATCATTGCTACAACTGCAACAAAAGAGGAGGTAGAAACTTGCTAGGTAGCTGATAAATTGTCTCATGCTTCGCGATGATTTTCTTTGATCAGTACATCAATCTTAGCTTAAGATTCTCCTCTACTATTATGTTGCCAGAGTTCACGATTTCATTTCCTGATTGCTTATTGTTCTTCGCTCCCCATAGAATTGCGACTCTTTTCACCGGATTATTTCTGAAAGTGTTATTGGAAATATCCACATTGATGATGCCGTAGGTGTTGAGTAAGATTTCGTTTTTCTCTTTTGCACCACAATTGGTGAAACTGCTGTTGGTGATCAATAAATTGCCACCCACAGTAGATTCGTCATATCCTCCTCTATAGTAGTCGATCACGTTTTTGTCAATGCCTTCAAAATGACAATCCCTGATGATAATGTTTTCGGCATTGTAATCCCCTTTGTCATCCGTTTCTTCAGATAATTCTAGACCATTGTGGCAATTCTTGAATGTTGTGGAATTAAGAGTAATGTATTCAGAAAATGAATATTTGTAGGCTTTTAATATGTAATCGAAATCTGTGATTTCGCAATCCTCTGTTTCCAAATTGTATAGGCTGGACATATTACTTTTTAGACTTGCAAAGGCATACTGCTTTTGGTCTCCCTTGAGATGGATGCTTTTAAGTCTTAGTTCAGCTTTTGGATTCATTTCAAATGCTGGAGTTTCCGCCGCACCTGTGTAAAGGATAGTCGCTTTATTATCAGCTTCGGCTGAACGAATCGTTAGTCTTTTATTGATTTTCAATGAAGAGGACACTTCATAGCGGCCTGCTTGCAGTTCGATGATATCTCCATCCATGGCCGCTTCAATCACATCTACAAGATTGCCACCAGCCTGAACAGTATGGGTTTCGCCCTCTCCTTTAGTAGTTTCAGAGGAATACCAATCAGGCCCATATTTGTTCATGTCCATGATTCCCGGATCTGCATTAGGTTTTTTGATCACAGCGCCGACAGCATTGTTATTAGCTCTTGATGTGCCAAACAAATCTTTAGAAATCTGTTCAAAACCGAATCCATTAAATACATCTACCTCCGATAAATCAGCATTGGGTATCCATAGGTCTTCACTGAATTCTACGAGATCAAATGTTTTGCTCTCCAATCCCTCAACCGCCTCAAATCCTACTCCTTGATTGTTGATGATGTTGCTTTGGAAATCAATTCCATCCAGTTGATCATGAGCTACAATTGGCTGCTCGTCTCCTGCATCATTATAAATAAGATTGTTGGCCACAGTCGTTCGAATAGGTCTAGCAGATCGGATTTCTGAAGCAGGTAATACTTCCTTTTGGTCTACATTCGAACCTACTCCAAACTGTAATGGCGAATTGCAGTTTATCCATGAATTATTAGCCACAACTACATCAGTTACTTGCATATAGCGGTTTAATGGCGATTTGGGAATTCCGTTCATTATAGCCAGTGGACTCCTGAAGTTTTCTCCTTTGAGCTGGTAGAAGTAATTGTTGGTGACCCAATGCCCCGTTCCGATGAGTCGGATACCTCCCACATTTTCAGTTGTCTCATCGCCAATAAAATAATTGCCATCCACGATGCAATAGTTCCCATGTCTGGTTACCAGTGATCCCTCGGACTTATAAAAGACATTGTTTCTGAATTCATTAAAGTTGGTTTTACTGGAAATGACTTCTACCTCGCCATTGCATCTTTCAAAGAGATTGTCGGCGACCAAGGTATGACTGGGAGCCATAGAAGTGAAGCTGTTTCCGAGCTGAATCGTTTCTGCACTGGGTCCTCCCTTTGGCGGTCTGGGTCCAAAGTGATTGTGGATGATTTGGTGATAGTTTTTTATGTGTTCATTTCCTGCCAAGCTTATGCGTACAGTAGGCCCACGATTGGATTTGCCAGCAAGATAGCAGTGATCCATTTGGTTATGTCTGCCTTTGAACAACACCCAAAGATCGGTCTGATTTCGTTGCATTTTGTTAAAACCCTCTATGACGCAATTCGTAATCCGACAATGATTTGCGATCATCTTATCGTTTATCGCGAATTCGATGACCGAACCCTGAGGGGAAAAGCCATTGCTAAAATGCAATCCATCCACAATCAGATACTCTCCTCCCAATCTTAGATTAGATTCTCCCTGAATCAGGACTTTGCCCGGAGTCTCAGCACGTAGTGTGATAGATTGATCTTTGGTGCCTTTAGCGGCAAATTTTATCCTCACATCTTTCCAGATTCCATTGCTGAGAATGATTTCATCACCAGGTTTAGCGGTCTCTATCGCTTGTTGCAAGGCGGCTGCATCATGTACCATCAAACTGTTAG
>JBGCFA010000221.1:0-5619 GCA_045106675.1 Bacteroidia bacterium | reverse complement strand
TTCGAGTTCAAACGCAGCATTTTTGTGGTTCTGGCCAGGAAATTTTTTGAAGAATACTGCGGTATTCTGAGAAAAATTGACGTAGCCAGGTTCCAAAAAGGCCAGTTTGGGCCGAAAGGAAAAATTCAAACAGTCTCTTAGATTTCTCACCCTAAAGGGATTCGAAATGCGCGTTCCGCGCAGCGGGCTCCCTAATACAAAACTCGAAAACGGATGGTGCCGTCAATATCGCGCATCGCTGCTTGTAGTGTTTCGTCTGAGGCACGGTTGACATCAGTGATCACATAACCGACATTTTCATCAGTTTTGAGATATTGGCCGACGATATTGATGTCGTGGTGGGCTAAGATATTGTTGATCTTGGCCAAAATACCGGGCTGATTACGGTGAAGGTGGATCAGGCGATGCGCATCATGCAAGGAAGGTAGTTGCAAGGCAGGGAAGTTGACGCTATTGAAAGTCGTACCCGCATTGACATAATCTACAATCCGTGCCGGAACGTATTCGGCAATATTGCGTTGGGCTTCCTGAGTACTACCACCGATATGAGGCGTCAAGATTACATTAGGAATACCGCGCAATTCAGAGATAAACTCTTCGGCATTGCTTTTAGGCTCCTGTGGAAATACATCCACCGCAGCACCGCGCAAATGTCCGCTCTTCAAAGCAGCCTTGAGCGCTTCAATTTGTACCACAAAACCTCGGCTAAGATTGATGAATATAGAGCCAGGTTTCATTTGCGAAAACTCCTTTTCGCCAAAAATCATTTTATTATCAGTACGCCCATCAACGTGCAAAGTCAAGACATCGACTTCATTGAGTAAGGCTTCGAGGCTATCCATTTTGCGGGCATTGCCGAGGGCAAGTTTTTCTACCAGATCATAGTAATAAACTCGCATCCCCAAAGCTTCTGCTAGTACAGAAAGTTGAGCGCCAATATTGCCGTAACCAATGATACCGAGTTTTTTGCCTCGTATCTCATAGCTCTCTTTGGCAGACTTATCCCATCTGCCTATATGCATGCCCTCGCTCATAAAAGGAATGCGACGCGTGAGCATGATCATTTCCCCTAGCGCTAGCTCTACGACCGAACGAGTATTAGAAAAAGGGGCATTGAAGGCTACAACCCCGTGTTCGGCGCAGGCGTCAAGATCAATTTGGTTGGTCCCAATGCAAAAGGCACCTACTGCCATCAGTCGATTGGCATGAGCTAGTACTTTGCGGGTAATATGAGTTTTGGATCGAATACCGATCACAAATACGTCTTTGATTTTTTCACAAAGTTCATCTTCTGAAAGCGCCCTATCTACAGTCTCAACTTGGTAGCCTTCTTTTTCAAAAAGGCTTTGAGCGTTAGGGTGAATATTTTCTAATAAGAGAACCTTAATCTTGTGCTTTGGAAAGGAAAGCTTAGACGTCATGATTTATTGGCTTTGATTGCTAATACCGAGGGGGCGGATATAGACTACAAAGGTAAATAAAATGCAGAATCTTTACGTAAGCGGAAAAACAATCTTGAATTCGGTGCGGCCGGGTTCAGAAATCACTTCAATGCTAGCGCGGTGATGTAAAAGGATTTTATGCACAACATCTAAGCCCATACCCGTACCTTTGCCAAGGTCTTTGGTGGTATAGAAGGGGTCAAATATATGGCCTTTTACCTCTTCAGACATGCCCGGACCATTGTCAATAATCCCGACTACTACAGCAGTACCTAGACGGCAGGCCGTAACTTCTAATACACTATCAGAGCGACCTTCCATTGCATCGAGGCCATTGTCCATGATATTGGTCCAGACTTGATTGAGTTCGCCGGGATAGCCGGGAATGGGTGGTACATCTGGAGCAAAGGACTCCTTAAAAGTAACCCCATTGGCTTTGAATTTATGTTTTAAGATGTTGAAGGTAACCCTAACGCCTTCCAAGATATTGACTTGCTGCTTGTCTTGATCTTGGTCCATATGGGTGTAGGACTTGACTGATTTGACAAGATCAGATATGCGTTCAGAAGCTTCTTGAATCTCGACAACTAACTTTTCGGTAGTCACCACGTTTTCCATCCAGCTGAGGACGGGCAATAATTGATCTGTACCGGTAACTTCTTCAACCGCATCCAGATCAGCTACTTCAAAGCCAAATTCCACCAAATTCTCTGCGATTGTATCTCCGTCTTCAATATCACGATCGTCCATCCAATCCATCAATTGTTCTTCCAAGTCCGTCTTTTGCATCAGGGACAATCCTCGATTGACACCTTTGCCGACTTTGGCAAAGAGTATATCATTGACCTTGTCTACGAGATTGGGGTCAATCTTGAGACGCATGATATCTTTGAACTTATCAGGCTGATAAGAGAGGTTTATTTTTAACTCCTGCGAAGAACGTACGACTGCAGCCGCAGGATTGTTGAGTTCATGAGCTAGGCCTGCCGAAAGCTTGCCAAGGGCCATCAGCTTTTCATTTTGCTGTTGTAGTGCAGTAAAATTGCGGACCCGATTGGTCATCGAGTGTACGAAGGCAGTAGTCAACTCATGATGGTCATGGATCATCTCCGGAAAGCCATCTTTATGAAAGCGAAATACTACCGCTGGCTTGACAACTTCGCCATTGGCTACCCCTTTGGCTAAGCGAGAATAAGGCAAAACACCAGTGATGGTATCAGGCTCTAACAAAAACAATTCACGCCTCTGTTTGGGGAAATAAACGCGCAACTTGCCTTCCAATATGATAAAAAGATAATCGCTAGAGTCTCCCTCTCTAAAGAGAAATTCGCCTAGGTCCATCCGTAGAACTTCGCCCCGATCGAGCAACCATTGAAGTTGTGATTGGGGTATACCTGCAAGTTCGGGAACTTGTTGCAGGCGTTTGAGGATTTCAGACATGAGTGTTTATTACTTAGCCTTCGAAGCCAGCCTTGCGATGTGAACCATCACAAAAGGGTTTGTTTGCAGAAGCTCCACAACGGCAAAAAGAAGCTTTGTTTTCTTTCAGCGTTTCGTTGCCATCAGCATCTACGATGGTACAAGTTGAGTGTACGATTAAAGGGCCGTTTTTGAGGACATCTACCTTGACGCCTTCTGTAGTATTTTCTGACATATTTTCGCTATCGTTATTGTTCATAATATGTGATAAAGCACCAGAGGGGCACTTTTGAGTTTGAGCAGCAATCTCTTCACTAGAAGCACCTTCAGCATTGATCCAAGGTCTCCCTTTGGGATCAAATACAGAGGAGAGCTCGCGCCAACATTTTTCGGAGTGAATACATAATCCAGGTTTCCAGACGATACTCAACTCGCCATTGGTGTAAGTTTTGATTTTTTCGGACATACGTGGATTCTGATCAGTTAAGAGATATTACCGGTAATTCACGAGTCATGGTATTGTGAAACATCAACTCGGAAATCTCAAATTCACAGTATGGGTAAATTGGGAATTTTTCTAGTAAATCTGAGACTTCTAAATCAGTATCCGCCAAAAATATCACCCACAATCGTCTTCGATCTAGTGAGAGGGTATAAGAATCTATTTTTCCTTCACTCATCAATTCGTTGACCATAGATCTCTGAGTAGGGATCAAGGACATAAACTGCTGAGTCATCAAGGCGGGTAGGTTTATTTCAACCATAAACTGGTTCATACCTATAAAGCTTAGTTAGGGATTGCTTGAAAATATACATATAAAATTTGGGAATTTGTACCAAGATTACCTCTGCGGTTTATTTTGCAGCAATGGTCAATGGTTAAACAGGGAAAGTTGCGAGAAAGAAGCTTTAACTAATTTATTAGTTTATAAACTATTGTTTTAGTTATATTGCATTGTGTTCAACCTCATAATGTATTTAAAACATGAAAAATCTTCTTTTAATCGCCTTCTGCCTGCTTACTGTAGCAGCTCAAGCACAGCTTAGTAATGCCTCAGTCTTAAACTTCAGTCCCGAAAAAAAGGGAATGGCCAAAATGGCTTGGGCGCAGGAAAGCCATGATTTTGGAAGCCTCCAAATTGGAGATGAAGCTACTTACACTTTTGAAGTAACAAACACTGGGGATGCTGATTTAGAGTTGACCAGTGTAAAACCTTCTTGTAGTTGTACGGTAGCAGATTACACCAAAACAGCGATTGCTCCTGGTGAAACGGGCTACGTAACCGCTAGTTATGCTACTAAAAAGGCAGGTGTCTTTTCCAAAACGGTAACAGTACAAACCAATACAGAGGCAGGGCCGATCGTATTGAAACTGCGTGGTGAAGTAGCCAACTAGGAGATAGAAGCTACTCCAAAAAACGTAAGCGATTAATCCGTTGCTCCTTTTCGAGGAACAGCGGATTTTGCTTTTGCCAATTTAACCAACTCGCTAGCTTCATATCATTTTGCCCAGTAGTAGCCCATAAACGAAAAGCTCCGGGTTCTCCGGCTTGTAACAACCAAAAATGATACGCCTCCCAATGCCCCGCTGCTTCTAGTCGCTCCCAGTATAAAAACAAATCATTGGGAAATAACTCAGTTAAGCTCTCCTTTTCACGCCAACTCAGATTAAAAGCAGTACGCGCCGAAGCAATGGCATATGGATCAGTAAGTCCTAAAGAAAACTGTGCACCGCTCGCTTGGAAGCGTTCGACGAAGGCTTGCTCAAAACTACGAGGCGGGCCAGAACGGATAAAGGGAATCCGATCTTGACTAGAGCTACGCGTATAAGCCTTCAAACTGAGCCGAAAAAGGACCGACTCATCGCCCAAAACCTCTACACAGCCCGAATAATTGTCCAGGAGCATCGCACTAATTTCATCAGTACGAGTATCATTGGGCACCAAAAGCATAAATACCTCGCCATACAACAGAGCCCAAAGTCGTTCTGCCGTATTGGCATAAGCTTTCGAGGCCCAATAATAGTTAGGGGCATAATTGGGATCGAGATTTATCCCTTGTTCCCAATAACTAATCGCTTCTCTGAGATGATTGTGATTTAGGGCCAAAATCCCTAATTCTGCATATAATCGGCCACTGTTCGGATATTTGCGTAGACCACGTTTATAGGCTTTTAAGGCTTCTTCCTCTTGGTCGAGATTGTCAAAAGCATTGCCGAGAAAAGCAAAGTGCTCTAAGGGCGCTTCCGGATCACGGGTAGTCTCTTTGAGGATATCACAGGAAAGCTGATATTCGCTTTCATTATAGTATAGCAGAGCTAATTGATATTGGATGTGGATATTACTAGGATCTAAGGCTAAGGCTCTCATGAAGAGGCTTTGAGCATCTTGAGCTTGACCTTTTTGCATGACTTTCACCGCTCTACGAGCTAGAGCGAGTGCCTGATTACGAGAGCTTTGGGCCAACATAGGTTGCCCTAGTTGACTCAACAAAAGTCCCATGATCAGAAAATAACGCATTTCGATAGAGTATAACGTAATTTACAATCCAAAGACGTTTCTATGAAGATAATTGTTGCATCACGCAATCCTATCAAGGTCGAAGCTACTCGTATGGCCTTTACTGAAGTCTTTCCCGATGAAGTACTCAAATGCGAAGGGATCAGTGTCGCATCTGGCGTTTCAGACCAACCAATGGACGAAGCCGAGACGAAGTTAGGTGCGATCAATCGAGTACAAAATGCAATAAAAGATACCCC
>JBGCFA010000220.1:0-10243 GCA_045106675.1 Bacteroidia bacterium | reverse complement strand
TGTACCTGACTTCCTTGATGTAGACGCAGACAATGATGGCATCTACGATATCTACGAAGCCCAGGCTACTAGTGGATACGTTCCGCCCAGCGGAACGGATGATGATAACGATGGCATCGACAATGCCTATGATGATGACGATCTCAATTGGGGCGGTGCGGGTGCAGCCGGTATTACGCCAATCAATACGGACACAGATACGGGCAATACCTCCCCTGACTATCTCGATACCGATAGCGACGGTGATAATGTACCCGATATGCAGGAAGCTTGGGATAGCCTTGATGATGGCGATAGCCAGCCCGATGCCGTCAGTGGCAGTTGTAGTACAGACTCAGATGGCGATGGTTATGTCGATTGCTTTGATAGCAACGACAGCGATCCAGCCGTTTGGACCACTGACGTTACCCCCACTACTGATGATGGAACGGCGGGTGCAACCGCTAGTCTCGGAGTAGATCATACCCTAGCCAATGAGGTGGATGATATATTTCCCAACAATGCCTCAGGAAATAGTAATACGGAACCCGATTGGAGAGACCTCGGTAATGCTGCTTGTGCCACCGCCACCGCAATTTATGCAATGACTGATGCGGGCACGCTACATGAATGGAACCTCAGTAACAATAAACATGAAAGCAGTGCGAATACTGGCGTGATCCGAGCTACGACTCTCTGCGCTCCTATTGATGGCTGGTATCGATTTTACAACCCACTTGAACCAGATCACTTCCTCTTCGCTATTCAAAATGGTACCAATACCGTTGATTTGACGCAAGTAATAGACTATATCGAAATCGAAGTGGAAGCTGCACCAGTAGTTTCCCTCGGATCAGACAACGGTTTTGCCGTCATGGCGCGTTCTTGGAAAGTGGTAACCAAAGGCAGCCTAGATGGCTCCCTCAATATCCGCTTTTATTTCACCCCCACTGAGTATAGCGACTTCACCTCTGCCGCAAATAATATGTACACCAACTATTTGGGCGGCAATCTAGAGATGGAATGGTTCAAAGTCGCTAATGGGGTTGATTATTCCCAGCTCCCCAGTAGCACCAATAATTTAAGCAATGATGCTTATACAGATCTAGCCTCAAACGTAAACGGAAGAAACGATGGCCAAGCTGATAGTGATCCCCAAGGCAACAGCAAAAATCACATCCAGTTCAATGGACTCACTGGCTTTTCCGGAGGCACCATTGGCGCCACGATGTCAGGGACACTACCAGTAGAGTGGCTGGAATTTTTGGCGAAGCGAGAAGGGGAAATAGGCCTCCTAAGTTGGGCCACCGCCTCTGAAACCAATGCCGATTACTTCAGTATCGAACGATCAGTCGATGGCAATCAATTTATCCCCATTGGTACCGAGAAAGCCAGCGGCACGACCAGTCAAATCAGTGCCTACTCGTTCCGCGACGCGACACTCTATCATGTAGCCGTTGAAAGAGTCTACTATCGACTTCGCCAAATTGATCTCAATGGTGGCTTTGATTATAGTAATATCGTTGAACTAAAATTGGACGAAAATCGCCAAACCCTTTGGCTCAACGCAATGCCAATACCCGCTAGCAAGGTCCTTAGAGTTGAGTACAGCGCCATTGGCAAGCAAGCAAGTAGGCTCGAAGTCTATACCCTAACAGGTACTAAGCTCCACAGTCAATCATTAATAAACGAGCAGGGAGAAGTCGAAATCGTGGTAGAATCATGGGCAGAGGGCATTTACTACCTTCGTTTGCAAGGCCCAAAATCACAAATAGTGCGCAAGTTTGAAGTAGCTCGCTAAGACTCAAGAAACTCTCAAGCGGCACTTGGTTAAGACTGGGTGCCGCATTTTTCTTATTTGGAGATTGTTTATTGCCTTAAAGTTCGTAAAATCAGGCTTAGCCCAACTCCCATGAACCTCAATCAAATTACTGTTCCTTCACTCGATCTTGAGCAATCTATCCCCTTTTATCAGCAGCTTGGACTCAAGCTCATTGTCAAAGCCCTCCCTCATTATGCACGATTTGAATGCCCCCAAGGAGAAGCAACTTTTTCGATCCACCAAGTAGATGCCCTCCCCAATGGCGAAGGCATCTATGTTTACTTTGAGTGTGAGGACTTAGACCAGCAAGTAGCTGATTTGGAGACTTTGGGGATACGCTTCGCGGAACGCCCAACCGACAAAAATTGGCTTTGGCGAGAAGCCCGTCTCAAAGACCCAGATGGTAATCAGATCATTTTATACTTTGCCGGCAGCAATCGCAAAAATCCTCCTTGGCGTATCAATTAAGCTTCTACTTATACCACACTCTAAAAAACTGATGCCAACGGATACTCGCACTATTATTTTGGTTGGCTAGCAGTTCAGGATCCTCGCTCCCTTCTTCTCTAGTATTGTGGATATTGGGTAAGACGACCGTTTCAATATTGACGATCATCACTTCTGGATTTTCTTCAATCCAAAGGTCAATTTCTTTCAATATATCATCCAAGCCTTCGTATTCGGAAGGCGTAAAAAGGTTGCCCTTAACGAGTCTTTCGGGGACAAAATCTCTGAATTTTATAGTATGAAAGGAAATAGCTCGATTGGGAAAATTCATCTATTTAGTGGTTTCTAGTTTTACTATGCCTTGAGCCGTTTTGATCTCAGCCAGCAGTTTATATTTATCTCCCGCCTGCACGGGAACGCTTATCTCTAGTGTTTGCATCGCTTCGCGCAACGCCTGATCGTCAGGGTGTTGCACCTTTAGACTCAAGAGTTCTCCGACGGAGGGGACCGCCAAACTAGGATGCAAGGAGTCTCCCCAATCAATCAAAAAAGGTAGGCCACCCTCATAGTCGAGCATATAGGGATCACTGAGCTGCCAACTCAGCGTACTACCATCGGCTTTCTGGCGTTGCCCCTTCTCGATAGCTCCGATCGCGATTTGGTTTTGCTGCGCTATTTGGAGGCTTTCGTGGATAGCCGCCTTGCGGAACGCCCAAGTGGATAACTGAGGCCCTAAAGCAAAGTAGTCCGCCAACCAAAGGCCGCGTTCGCCAAGGGCTAAACTAGGATCTGGCGCTACGACTTCGAGATATATGCCCTTGCCAAGTGAAAGCAAGGCATTATGCGTTCCCCAATGGGGATGTTGCCCACCTACTACCGGCCTAAGCCCAAGCAAACGTTCGATCTCATCCATACCTGAGACTAGGTCTGGAGCAGTAAATATCAAATGATCAACGCCATCAGGCAAAGAGGAGTTAGATGTCATGCTTATATAAATGATCACAAAATGCTCGATCAGTTGGAATGCTCCAACTATCTAGACAAAAATACCTCCTTTGTATGAAATTGGGCCAGCATTCCGTATTTTACCCTTTTAGCATCTATAGGCAAAAAAAATGTTCAATAAACAGTTTCTAAATTTTACTACTGAGGATGCATATCATGGATTAGCGGCTGTTAACGGTATGCTACGCCTAGGCAGAAAGGAACTGATCATAGAGTATCAAGTAAAAGACGCCTTGGTGGGTATGCTCAAGTCGGAGCCCAAAGAATTACGGATTCCTTTTGAAAATCTATTGGAAGTTGAATATAAACTAAACTGGATCCTCTCGCGCTTCAAACTACACGTCAACAGCATGCATATCCTAGGTAAATTTCCGGTGGGTAAGGATGGCGTAATCACCCTCAAGATCAAACGCAAGCAAAAGAAGACTGCCCAAGAACTCGCTTCTACCATCAATCTTAAGCTCTCCGAACACCGCTTAGAGATGATGGATAGAGATGATTATTTAAACTGATCCTTCGAGTGCCTCAGGATCCTCTGTCCTTTATTTCGAGTGCCTCAGGATCCTGTCCTTTATTAGAATCCTGACTATTCCAAAGTCAAACCCCAAATTGGCGCAGGTGGTGATCTAGGTGCTTATACATCCCGCTCGACCATTGCTCAGGCGTATAATGCCCAAACATTGGATGCGGTCCCTTGGTACAAGCCTCCGGCCCACCTTCATGAAAGCGTTCCACCAAAGCGATTAAAACGCTTCTCTCTGTTTCAAAATCACGTTCATCTACCACTACAAGCGTCTTATAGGTCGGATTATTACGCCTAAAAGGTTTATCGTTATAGTAAATTTGCTTCATGAAGGGAGCAATCATTTTTCCTAAAAATTGCTGTTCAAATATTTCGTCCCCAAGCGCCATTTCCATCGCTCTGGCACAATGAGTAAGCATTTGCGCTACATTCATCTTGCCCCAAACAGCGGTTGAAGTATAAGTAAGCGCATTGATCCGTTTCAGGATTTTGTGATAAACGTCAACTTGATAGAGGTCGGGAAGCATACTAAAGTTTGTTTTGTTTTTTGCTCAGATGTGTCTCCAAAATCTGGACAAACCGTCGCTCTACGGCCTGATTGGCAAAGGCACGTTTTGGGATAATATTGGCGGCTCCTTTGTTTTGATATAGGAGATAGTAATTGTGGGTCTCTCGGGCAGCATGAAATAGTTGCCAGGCCATTTTAGAATCGACTCCTTCTGCTTTTATCCCAATTCCTTCCTCTGTCAAAGTATAAAGGATGTTCTCAAACTGAGCGCTGGCTTTGTCGTAATTGCGCTGATTGCTAAACTTCATCACCAAGGGCAATACAATAAATACCATTACGGTGAGCACCAAATGCCCTAGTATTTCATTGACATTTTGCCCCATCAGCCAAAACAGACCCAATTCAATCACAGGCACTAAGCCGACTATAGGCAAGATCCAATAGCGGCGATAAAACATATAGTATTTGAAAGCCAGTAGATCCTTGGGAAAAATGCGGGTACGTATTTCAAATGGTTCCATAAAATCAGGAATTGCTTTTTTGTCTGAGACCGATTTGAATACCGGCTAGCATCCCTAAGCCCATCCCAATCGCTCCTAAGCCAAAGGCTTGGGTTTGATCATATTTGAAATAGGTGCCGAAAAGTAGGCCTAAACCCAAACCGATCAAAGCAAAAGCCAAGAACTGAAAAAAGGGCAAAAAGTGAAATAGCTGTAGCGGCTCTTTAAAATTAAAGATCGCAGCGTTCCACCGAGGTGGCTCAAAATCTTCTCCAAAAGTCCGCCTGCGGATGTACATACGAGATAGAATCAGCAAAAAACCCACCACCATCGGCATCAATATCGCTAGTCCGATGTTTTGACGTAAAGGGATCGGCTGTGGAAAGATTATTGGCAATACCATCGCGAGTAAAACAAATACACTTTTGAGGATTGCGTTCATAGTAATTGTTGAAGGATTTCAAAAATCAGTCTCGGGTTTCCCCGGGAATACCACACATATAGGGTTCACCATCTCTAATACCTTGCCCATCAAAGAGGGCATTTTCGCCCATTTGCCAAGTTCTTTGCCATTCCGATTGTGAGATCGTGGACTTACGATCCTCAATTTGATCCATATCATCGGAAAGAAATTCTGCGATCAGAGGGATGAAATTTCCATACTGTCCTGTCTGTTTTGGTCCAAGTTCCAGATCAGATTCTACGCCCTCCCCATATTCGTACACATTGACAGTCAGTAAACGTTGGCCTTTGATGAGATCATAGATCCGTACCAGCTCCAGTGGAAAGCTCAAAAGAGCCACAGCATCCATCTCATCGGTATAAGCCGCTACGATCAGCTCGGGATTAGTTTGTACAACAATCGCTGCGCGACTATCTCCATGGGCAAGGTAAGCCGCAAAAGAAGCATCAGGAGCGCGATGTCTGACCAACCAGCGAAATAGCAAAGGCCAGCATTTCACCCGAAAATATTTTAGCTTTTCGGGATTGAGCCTGATCCCCACTGGGTCAGAGGCCATCGAATTGAGATCTACATACGTTTTTTGCTTTCGGCTAAACATATATGCATGAAATTAGGCAATTTTACGTTTAGATGTTGGTTCTCAGTCCAATCGTCTTGAACTCTACTCAACTTAGAGATCAAGCGAGATTCACTTTTTCTACGACTTGTTTTTGCGCAATATTTGTTATGTCCCAAACCCAAGCTTCTCAAGCTACTTCTTCCCACTTTTTGTTTAGTGTGGATCTCGAAGATGTGCGCAAAATGATCCCCGATGGCCTGCAATACCCAGAACGAGTCCCTGCGATGACTCGTCAATATTTGGCGTTTTTGGCTCAACATCAGGCCAAAGCGACCTTCTTTTTGGTAGGAGATATGCTGCGTACCTATCCAGACTTGATCGTTGAAATTGCCGATCAAGGACATGAGATCGCTTGCCATACCAATAAGCACACCCATTTAGATCAACTGAGTCAAGACGCGTTTAAACGCGATTTAGAAGCTTTTCAACACTCTCTGATCGCCTTGGGGCTTCCCCCAACGACGGGATTTAGAGCGCCCTCATTTTCACTCACCGAAAAAACGCAATGGGTTTATCCCCTACTCAAAGAATTTGGTTTCATTTATTCCAGCTCGGTCTTACCTGCTAAAAATCCACTCTTTGGCTGGAAAGACTTTGGCAATCATCCTCGCATGATTGGAGGTATGTTGGAAATACCGATGACGCTACAAAATTTTGGACTGATCAAAATCCCCATTGGCGGAGGCGTCTATTTTAGAAGTTTGCCAAGCTGGGTTTTGCGTTTCCTTTTTCGACAATTTCAACGCCAAAAGCAGGATATCCTGGGATATTTCCACCCTTACGATATCGACTTGAAGCAAGATCGTTTTATGCACCCCAACATCGACAACAACCCTTTTTTCAATGCCTTGATGTATTATGGGCGTGCTTCGGTTTTCCCAAAACTCAAAATGGTGATGGATTTAGGTTTTGCGATGGTTCGTTATGATGATTTTGCGCAGCAATATTTGCCAAAGAAGCTAGTATGAGCAGTGCTTATCAATTTGCCAAGATTGGGACTGAGCCAGCTTCGCTGAACGCTTTGTCTCATTTTTTGGGAAGAGTATTTGAGCAGTCAGACTTATTTAGCGATGATTATCTCCGCTGGCAGTATGCCGCCAATCCCGATGGACAAGTAGTCGGTTTCAATGCTTTGCAGAACGATCAAATCGTTGCGCATTACGCCTTACAGCCTTTTAGAGCAGAGATAGATGGACAAAGCGTAGCGTGTTTGCTTTCTCTCAATACGGCCACTGATGCAGCCCATAGAGGAAAAGGGTTATTTATTCAATTAGCAGAGCAAAGTTATGCCTTAGCAAAAAAACTAGGCTATGAACTGATCATAGGCGTCGCCAATGCCAACAGTATGCCCGGCTTTGTCAACAAACTTGGCTTCGCCACACTAGGCCCATTGGACGTATCTGCGGGCGTCGGACCTCTCCCCCAGCCCAAAGATGAACCGATGCGTTACCGTAGGCTATGGTCAAAGGAAAGTCTCGCCTGGCGACTCAACAAACCTAAGCAGCAATATCGCTGGAAAAACTCCCAGCTGATGGCTCCAACCGCTTATAAACTAATCGAGGCTAGTTTAGGACATTTTGAGAATCGAAAGAACTATCAACGAGCGCAAACAAAACGATTTATCAAGCTCTATTTAGGGCTAGATCCGCGTTTAAATTTTGGCTGGCGATACCTTAGCGTTCCGCAAAGCGTGCGTCCCTCTCCGCTCCACTTTATTTATAAAAACATCGGCGATCAAGAGTATCATTTAGAGCGTAAAAGCACCCTTTTTCAGGCATTGGATTTTGATGCTTATTAGCGAAGATTCAGCTATTGAGAGGCTTGATAAAGAGCTTTAATATTTGCTTCAGATTCCTAAAGCTAGGATTCGGTTTCGAATCACTTGTATATCAAAGTCTTGATTTTCAATCTGCATCAGTTCAGGCAACTTGGCGATGATGCTTAGCTCATTTTTATCAATTCTTATTATGCTGGGGCTATTTGGAACTATCTCAGGATTGCGTTTAAAGACATATTTGAGGTGATGTGGGAAACCGTCAAGATCACTCACGATTTTTGGACCATCATAATAAGCCAGTTGTATTTTCTTTTCGAAAAGAGGGAGGACATCAGTCATGATGCGCCTTTGTATCTTTTGCTTGGTGGGGAAGAAAAATAATCTTTTGCCTTCATGCTCGGCTTGCCATTCTTGGAGTTTCTTCTCTCTTTTCAGATTATCAAGACCGACATAAACGGAAAAAGAAATGATTAGGCCGCCGAGAAGCACCCAAACGATCCCGCCTCTAAAATAAGCAATCAGGAGTAAAGCCAAACCAACCATTAGGCCCCAATAGACGCTTTTAAGCACTCCCCATAGGTTCGTTTTCATGCCTCATAATTGGTTTTGTGTCTACAGAAATCTAAAAGGCTGATACGGGAAATACACTCGCTAATTATTGCTTGGCTTTCAAGATATCTCGAATAATTTTCAAATGGTGCTCCGTATGAATCTCCAAAAAGCGTAGGACTTGATCTCGGTTGAGCGTTCCAAAGACGGGATGATCAAAATGAGCGTCGATAGCTAAGGTCTTGAATTGATCGATATTGCTTCTGGCCTCGTCGAGTTGGCTGAGTATGTCTTCGGTTAATATTTGTTCTGGAGGTTGTACTGATTCAGGTGCTTTGCCGACACCTCTGGGCATGGCCCCACCAAGAAAGACAGCCATTCGAGTGAAGTTTATCTGCCGTTTAAATTGACTAGGGTCCGACTTTTGGAGAGCGGTGGATATACTATTGATCACTTTGAGTCCATGATCCAGATGCCATGCGACAGATACATGAGAGACAGTCGTGTCTAGTGCCGCCTTTTGAGGGATATGCTTTTCCCATTCGACTAGTTTGATATGAGTTCTTTCAGAAACGTTGCGAGCTCTTTGGCTAGTACCAAAAATATAGCCTAATAAAGGAATTGCCAGAAATAAGATCAGAAAAGGCGTTCTCATAGAGAAATCATTAAATGCGTAACAAAATAGTTTGAGCGAAGCGCTTAATCAGCAAAAAACCTCTAAACATACCAAATCAACCTTATTCGCTACCTCAATAGACTAAGCAGGATAAACCATTTTTGTAAAAGAAATACTTAAAAATGCAAAACTTATTGGTGGGAAATCGGAACGGTCCCCTACCCTTTCTTTGAGAGAGAGAGTATTGAGTACGAATGCAGCGCTCAGGACAAACTAGCCGTCATGCCAGCATACATTCAAATCCTCTGCTTATGTTCAAATTTACTTTTTCCTTCTTTCTATTTTTTTTAGCCTTATCTTTTCTACAAGCTCAAACGACCCTCCCCTACTATACTGGCTTCAATGACAGTAGTGAGCAGGCAGCTTGGACCCATTACCGCGTAGGACAAACCACTAACCCAAGCTATACCTGGGAATTTTCGCTTGGTGAATTGGTTCATTATTACCCGGTCGGTGGCTCTGAAATCACAGACGATTGGATGGTTTCTCCGCCTTTTGATTTCGCCAATGGCGGAACGATCGACAGCCTTTCCTATCGGTTTGCAGGCTTTGGGCTTCCCTTTGGGATAGATACAATCGCGCTTTATGTTTTGACTGACCACCCTCATCCTGACACAGCCACGAGCCAAACCATCATCCGACTTTATACAGACAGCACCTACGTCAATGACAATGTTATGAAGAAGGATACGAGCATTCAAATACCCGCTCATGCAGGAACCAGCTATCTCGCCTTTCGCTACAAAACCACTATCAATTGGCTAGATGCTTTCATTGATGATATCTATATCGACGGTAGTAGCGTGAGTGTAGAGGAGGATTGGCTGCGCCAGAACGTCAAAATCTATCCCAATCCGGCGAGTGATTTTGTCAAAATAGTGCTTGATCCTCGGGTCAAACTAAATGCGTTGAGTATTACCTCCTTGACTGGTAAAAGCATTGATCTCGAAGTCAATCCAAATAATGTTATCGATCTGAGCAAAATGAGCCCCGGAACTTATTTTGTTCGCTTAGACACCAATGAAGGTGTTTATTTCAAAAGACTGCTCATTCAATAAGTTTTACTTTTCTAAAAAAACCCGATGAATCCTACGTTCATCGGGCTTTTTGCGTTCTGCGAAGCGAGAATAATGATTATTTGAGAGGTTTGAGATTTCTCCTCCTTTTGGAAATTACCTATTGAAATTCATCATTGGATATTCCCAAGCGTTCCGAGAAGCGGGAATCATGATTATTTGAGAGGTTTGAGATTTCTCCTCCTTCCTTCGGTCGGAGTTCGAAATGGCGCGTTCCGCGCAGCGGGGAAAAACACAAGCGATGTTAAAAAGTATAGCCCAACTTCAAAAACAGATGCTGAGGAGTGTCGTAGGAAAGG
>JBGCFA010000022.1:0-11306 GCA_045106675.1 Bacteroidia bacterium | reverse complement strand
TTCTATGATTTAGACCAAGGGATTGAATATGCCAAGAAAGTCAATAAGCCCATATTTTTAGATTTCACAGGGATTACTTGTGCCAATTGCCGTACTCTCGAAACCACCATGTGGGTAGATCCAGAGATCAAAAAGATGATTATCGAAGACTACGTCTTGGTCTCGCTTTATACCGATGATCGCACCAAACTTGAAAAAAGCTATACCCGCGAAAATGGCGAGAAAGTGAGGACTGTGGGCGATCAGTGGATTGGATACCAGATTGACAATTACAAAACCAATGCACAGCCTTATTACGTATTGATCGATCATGACAAAAACAAACTGACTGCTCCTACAGGTTATAATCCTCCAGTGGATCTTCAAGCATATAGAGCTTTTTATCGCGCAGGATTAGAAGCTTTCAACAAATAGATTTAAAAACTTTACGCAGCGGGCGTCTATGAGCAATATGCTTATAGACGCCCGCTTTTTTTGTAGCCTCTTTTATTTGCCGCTGCGCGGAACGCGCTTTCGAATCCCGAGCATCGGGAGAGAAATCTCAAATCAGACAATAAGTCCCTTTTTTACCGCTTCGCGGAACGATTGTCTCTAGCGTTCTGCACAGCAGGAAAATAAAAAATACCGGATATGTTCGTGGCGACGCAAAAAATTTGATATATGTGGCGACGCACAATTTTTGATATATGCGGCGACACAAAATTTTTGATATATGTGGCGACGCAAAATTTTGCGTCGCCACGGCTAATCGTTCTGCACGGCAGAAAAGAGTGAAAGGCACAATTCGTTTTCGCCTTCGAATTGAGGCATATTTTTTGGAGATTTAGATTAGCCAATACAAACGATCAATATGAAGACGCAATACAGAGGGCAGCTAGCAGAGATGTTGCACGAAGGGGAAAATATCATTTGGGTAGATCGCCCCGAAAGTGGTATTAAGTTCCGTAAACTTGATCTTTTCCTACTACCTTTTTCTTTTGCTTGGGGAGGATTTGCGGTCTTTTGGGAGTATTTGGTTTGGCAGGAAGGCATGCCTTGGGTTTTCAAATTATTTGGGATTCCCTTTGTTCTGATTGGTCTCTACCTGATGGTAGGTCGTCTTTATCATGACAAACTCATACGAGACCATACCGTCTATGGCATTAGCGACCGTGGCCGAGTCCTGATCAAATCGGGGATCTTCAAAAAGATTTCTAAGCAATACGAGATTCGGACCCTTCATGAGATCACAGTCTCAGGCCGAAGGGGCACAGATGGTTCGATCATCTTTAGCAAAAATTCAAGCAAACAATCTCAAAAAGGTGCTTGGTTAGGCGATTATGGCAAGCAGTTTGCCCATATCCAACATGTCGGAAAAGTACATGATTTGTTGATGAGATATCGTAACTAATCGACCTCCAAAATCATACTTTGCAATTTGATCGGTAGCGCTTCCGGATGCGTTTTGATGCGTAGGTAGAGTACAAACTGCGTTTCTCCTTTGCGGGGGATAAAAGCTAAAGGATATTTTGCATCGCCATTTTCAATGATTTTGCCGTGAGGACTAAAGAAACTCAGATAAGGCGAAGGTAAACCCGGTATATAAACTCTTACTGGATTGAAAAAATCACTGCGCAAGACTTCACTTTCATTGGCAAACTCTATCACTGGCTGACCGAGATGAGTAGTATCTATCGGGCGACCAAACTCTTTGACGATCTCGTTTTGTAACGAGCCTTCCTCATTGAAATGCTGCGCAAAGACCATCGTATCAGCTTGCATCATCGCAAACATCCGCAGTCCACCCGAATCGTGATACACCCACATAGGGCCAGATTTCTTATCACTTTCCCAAGCTTGTTTGAATTTTGGACGGCCATTTTGATAGTAGCCTGTGTACCAACCTTCGCGCTTGTCATTGACGTAGGTACACTCCCCCAAGATCATACCGTCAGGATAATACTCTCTTTCTGTTCCCTGACGTTTGCCTTGGTTATAGAATGTTTTCATCGCCATTTCGCCAGATTGATAGAAGGTAAAACCCTCCCCGGAAAACAATCCATCGCTATTTACCGGAACCGAAGTCTTCAAATTTCCGTTCTCATAGTACGTTTTAATCTCTTGGCCGTTTGTGTAAACGACAAACATCAACAAAGAAGTGAGCAAGTAGAGTCTCCGCATGCAGATAGGCTATAAAGTTGAAAGAATATGCGTTAGGGGCTTTTTCTCAGACTAGGCTTAAAGTTCCAATATAATCTGAAAAGTTGAAGATTACGGCCACAATTAGCAAACATATGAATCAGTCCCCCACCCTACCGCTCATCTATAGATCCGAATATAATATCGGCCTCATGGGACTCGAAAAATTGCACCCTTTTGATACTGCTAAATATGGCAAAGCTTATAAATCGCTCAAAACTGCTTTAGACCTAAAGTCTGAGCAGTTTGTCAGCGTTGAAGCCGTTAGCCATGCGGATTTGGAGTTAGTCCACAACTCGATCTATCTCAGTCGGTTGGAAGAATCTAGCGTTATCGCCCAAGTGGCAGAGATGGAGATATTGGGTTCATTGCCAGCCTCGGTTTTGAAAAAGAATCTTTTGCTACCGATGCGCTATGCTACCCAAGGCACCATTGAAGGAGTCAAACTCGCGCTAGAGCATGGTTGGGCCGTCAACTTTTCGGGCGGTTATCATCACTCCAAAGCGAGTATGGGAGAAGGCTTTTGCTATTTCGCAGATATCCCCTTGGCTGTACTCAAGTTGTGGCAGACTAGGCCTGAGCTCAAAATCCTCGTCATCGACCTAGACGCCCATCAAGGCAATGGCATCGAATCAGTCTTGCGGGACGAACCTCATTTTTTCATGATGGATGTATATAACAAAGACATTTATCCCCATGATGATGTGGTCAAAAAATACATAGATTTTGATTATCCACTGCCAAACGGGATCAGCGATGATGCTTACCTCTCTAGCGTTCGCCAAGGGCTAAAGCAATCAATATCCAAGGCAAAGCCTGATCTCATCATCTACAATGCGGGTACTGATATTTATCATGGAGATGCATTGGGAGGCATGAATGTGAGCGAAAAAGGGGTCTTAGAACGTGATGCTCTCGTTTGGGAGGCTGCTTCGCAGAACGCGATTCCGATTTTGATGGTGCCATCTGGAGGCTATTTCAAAGAGTCAGGGCCAATGATCGGGCGATCTTTGTCATCTCTATTGAAGGATCGCATTTGATTGTCTAACTTCCGGAGTATGGAAGCGATTACTACTCCCAATCTCATTATCGGTGCGGGTCCATCTGGACTGGCAGTGGCTGGCAGACTCCGCAAAGCAGGCCAAGATTTCACCTTATTAGAGCAATCTGAAAAGATCGCCTGGTCATGGCACAATCATTATGATCGACTCTGCCTACATACGGTCAAGCAGTTTTCATATTTGCCACATTTACCCTTTGAAGAAGATTACCCACTTTATGTGCCGCGCGAAGATCTGATTCGCTACTACGAAGGCTACGCCAAGCAGTTCGATATCAACCCAACGTTCGGCGAGGCCGTCAGCTCGGTAAATAAAGTCGGTCAGACTTGGGAGGTCAAATGCAAAAGTGGCAAAATATGGCATAGCCCTAATGTGATTTTTGCCACGGGTGTCAATCGCGTCCCGAATGTCCCCACTTTCAAAGGAGAAGAAGCGTTCCTCGGAGAGATCACTCACAGTCGCGACTATCGTAATCCCCAAGCCTTCAAAGGCAAAAAGGTACTCGTCGTCGGCATGGGCAATACCGGAGCCGAACTCGCACTCGATCTCGCGGAGGCAGGGGTAGAAACCTATCTTTCGGTGCGTAGTCCAATCACCATTGTGCCGCGCGATGTGATGGGCAATCCCGTACAGCTAACCGCCAAAACACTCGATAAATTACCCTTTGGCTTTGGAGATTGGCTCGGAACCCAAATTCGTAAAATCGTGATCGGCAATCTAACAAAGCATGGGGTGCCTCTTTCCAAAGTACATCCGGTACAACAGCTACGCGAAACAGGTAAAACCCCAGTGATCGACCTAGGTACCGTCAAACAAATCAAAGCGGGCAACATCAAAGTTCGTCCCAATATAGATCAGTTTACGGAGCAAGAAGTAGAATTTGTCGATGGCCAAAATCAAGCGATAGATAGGGTGATCCTCGCGACTGGCTACAAGGCCCGTATCCAAGATTTTGTCTCTAATGCGGAAAAACTTCTCGATCGCCATCAATGCCCTAAGAGTCTCATCGCCTCCGGCGAACATCAGGGTCTATACTTTATCGGTTTCGACAATTATAAACTGGGTGGGATTTTAGGGACAATAATGGCTGATTCGGAGGAGATTGTAAATGAGATAGTCGGGAAATAAGAATATCTGAAGTTGGGAGTTCATCTCTTATATTCTCCTTTGCAAATCAAAGACGAGGCCTACTACATACGTATTGAGTCCATACTGATAGCTAGGACGATTGAGTATCTCATGAACCGTCATGCCGAGCTTAATAGATATGCCCTCTATTATTTTCACGTCCATAGCCCATCCATATGAAAGGTATATGAGGCCCTTTTCCTTAAAAACATCACCTGTAAGAAAAGTTCCAACGGCACTATAATTACCCCAATTAATGCCTAATTCCCCATAGAAATAGACTTTCCCTCTACGTAGCCCCCAACGTCCAAAAGGCCCCCAGGTATTCATATATTCAGAACCACTTGTCAATGTATTGTAGAATATATGATCAAATTTCATCCCAACGGCCCAATTTCGTCCTAGAAGTAGCCCGACGGAATTTCGGATGGCCAGTTCTTTTTTAACTTCAATTTCAGTAAACTGAGCATAACTACCTCCTATTTCGCCGAAGTAACCATTTATCTGAGCAGATAGATCATTGCTTAGCAAAAAGGGAATTAGGAATAACAAACAAATTCGCATCGAGGATCATTAATATTGGAAAGTATCCTCTGTAATTAACAAAACTCGTTCTAGAGGAATTGACCCAAAATAATGGCTTAATTCACTAACAAACGACAATCAAATTACTATCACATGAGCGATAAACCACAAATCGACCGTAATCAAATCTGGATGATGGTGATGGTCGTCACGCCTGTCGTAATCTTGATGAATCTAGGCTCTGTATTTGCTCCAGAAGGAGGCTTGACCCAAACGCTTTATAGCGGCCTTCTAGGCGGAGTCGGTGGCTTGATCGGTAGCGGTGGCTATATTCTAACTAAGGAGCGGAGTACTACTATCAAAGTAATTGGCGTGATCGCCGTATTGATCCTAGCGAGTGCACTATTGCTATTCGGCAACACTTTTCAATAGGGAATCAATTTGGGCCAAATTGCCCAACTAACTATGTCCAATCTTGGGCGACTTCTTCTTCTTTAGGCTTTGCCGAACGCTTCCCAAAAAAGTAAGAGATTTTATTGCCCTTATCGTCATAAGTAACGAGCTCCCAGTGGCGACGAAAAGCAAAATAACTCAGCAGACCAAAGTCTCCTGCACAAAAAGAAGCATGAGTCAAAACCAAGGCCCATAAGCCAAAGCGCCACGCTAGAGGTAAAGCAAAAGAAGGCAGTAAAAACCCCAAAGTGATCATCACAAAGGGCGCTAAGGCCACGATCTGGAATTCTCTACGATTGGCAACAAACTTATCGGCAATAGCCATAAAATAAAATTGACGCCAATTGGCATCAAAAGAAGTCTTTTTAGCTCCCACAATCCGATAGGCGAGTGCATGAATGCCCTCATGCGCCGGGATCAATAATAATGAGGCTGCCACCCCCAATCCACCAAATTTAAGGCCATCCCAAAAATCAAAATCATCGACACTCCTAGATTCCCAAAACAAATAGACGATCCCCAAGAGTCCAAGGATGTTGATACTCCAATAAAATACACTCCACAAATTGCGGCGGCGTAGATTTTCCTGTACAAAAGGGATCAGTTCGGTATGGTCAAGTTCATCTAATTGTTCATATCCCAGACGAGCAAGGTCTTGGGGACGAATGTTCATACACCAGCTTTTTTTAGACTAAGCATTTTATAGGGCGTGATGGAAGTATGGCTACTTTCTTGATCTATATATTGATAATTGAAGGCATCGTTTTGGATCGTCTGAAAAGATTTCTCCTGCGCTACTGTTGTCTCAAGAATCTTATATTTATCGCCCGTATTGGCGATACAGATGCTTATGATGGCTCCGGCTCGCATCGTTCGCATAATGCGAACGATAAATTCAATCTCCTTCGCTCTCTCCTTCTTCCCAAAATGGAACATACTATCAAGCAAGATAAAATCATACTCATCAAAGGCTTGATATTGATAGATATCTAGGACCTCGCCCTTCAGACTAAGCTTTGCCCTTTGGGCTTCGGCTAGCATTTGTTCGATCCCAACAGTAGAGTGATCTATACCTCTTACCTCAAATCCCATTCCAGCAAGGACCAAGGCATCTCTTCCTTGCCCACAACCGACGTCTAAAAGCGTTCCGCGAAGCGGAAACTCTCGATAAAATGCCAATAGCTGCTCATACGGATTGCCAAAAAGCGCTGGGCTTTGGTAGTAATCGTCGTAGTTCACTCGTTTTTTCATATGGTAGGAAAATATAGAGAATTTTCAAGACCTTTGCCCTTCCAATTACGCTTATGAAATATCTCTACCTGCTCCGTAAGTATCCCCGTTATATCGCTTACGGTATGTTGCATTATTTTTTTTCAGCGCCGGGCCAAAGTTTTTTCCTTTCACTATATACGGTTTACTTTCTGGCAGCAGCAGGAGTGGATCAAATTGGCTATACCTGGTTGTATTTTGCGGCTACATTGACCAGTTCGTTAGTGCTACCCTCTCTCGGCAAACTCCTTGACCGGATCTTATTGAGGCGCTTTAGTGTGATCCTTGGTTTGGTCTATGCTGGCTTTTGTGTATTGGCAGCCAGTGTAGTGCATCCAGCTTTATTGGTGTTTGCTTTGGTAGGCTTGCGACTTTGCGGGCAGGGTTTGATGCCATTGACGGGTTCAACGGCCATTACTCGCTTCTTTGAAGCGGAACGTGGGCAAGCTCTTGCCTTAGTCAATTTTGGGATGTCTTTTGCCGAAATTGCCTTCCCTCTATTGATCGTGCAAATCATTTTGTTCAGTAGTTGGCAAGTTTCATGGCTGGTCATGGCAGCGCTCATTTTAGTGGTATTTATTCCTTTGGTCATAAGCTTAGTGCCCAAAGACAGCCCTTTTCAGCAAAACCAAGAATTAATCGCAAATCAAGAATCAGGCGCTAATCCTCAAAACAAGAGCCTCAGCAGGGCAGAAGTACTACGACAACCGACTTTTTATCTATTGATTCTGGTCTATCTATTTGTGCCCTTCTTTTTTACAGGCATCGTCATCAACAAAAACCTGATGGGCGACATCAATGGCTGGACCG
Source organism: Bacteroidia bacterium (assembly GCA_045106675.1). Lineage (GTDB taxonomy): Bacteria > Bacteroidota > Bacteroidia > J057 > J057 > JBCAWW01. The sequence goes on along the minus strand of JBGCFA010000022.1, from coordinate 3,882 downwards.
AGACGCAATTGGCTTTGGCTCTATCGTTCGCCGGGGGCGCTCGCCTAGTGATGAATCTGCTCGGAGGGCCTTTGGTAGATCGCTTTAGTGCTACGCGCACCTTTAGCTATTTGCTACTACCGATTTTGCTCGGTCTGATTGGACTCACCTTTGGTACTGATGTGATTTGGCTTTATATATTTTTTATGGCGATGGGCGTTTCGGCTAGTTTGAGTTCGCTCACTTCTTCGGCGATGTGGGCCGAGATTTATGGTACGGGACATTATGCGTCGATTAGAAGTATTGTCACTACCTGTATGCAGATTTCGACGGCCATCGCACCATTGATTATTAGTTGGGCTTTGGTGGGGCAGTCTAGTTTATTTTCCCTTATGGGAACGGCCAGTATCGTCGTATTGGCACTTTGGCTGATAGGAATCTGGCAGGTAAGGAAACTAGGCTTTAGCAAAAGCCGTATGGAATAAGTATCTTCTGTACATCCATATATAAAGCATTTTACTGTGATTCGTAATTATTTAACAGCGAGTCTGCTCTGCGGACTAGTGGTACTATTGCCCAGCTTTTTGCCTGCGCAAGATTTCGACCTACCTACTTTACAAGCCGAATTTCCCAAAGAAGATGTCGTTTATCTTGAAAGTAAGGAACATCTCATCTTGTTTTTTGATGAGGCCGACGCCCTTGCGGTCAAGAAACAACATGAAGCGTCGATGTTGTATCTGACAGACAATGATTTACGCCATGCGAACGAATCCATCCACTACTCTGATTTTTCTTCCATTGAAAATATTGTAGCCGAAACGCGTGTTTTCAATAAACGTAATAAAGCCACAAGCATACCCGTCCGAGATATTGAGACTCAAGACGTGATGGTCAGTGGGATTTTTTATGCCGACTACAAAAAGAAGTCATTTGTCTTTCCCGGCGTTCAGCAAGGCGCGCTTACTTATCTCGCCTATAGTGAAGTGATCAAAGACCCTCGTATGCTGGGTTCTTTTTACTTCAACTCTTATGTACCATTGCTCAATGCTGAGTATTCGGTCTCCTTTCCGGAAAACGTTTCGGTCTCTTATCAGTTGATGGGAGAAAATACAGACCAAATCGCATTTAGCGAATCGGCTGCAAATGGACAAAAAACCTACACTTGGCGCGCCAAAAACATGCAAAAGTTTGAACGCGAAGCCGGTGCATTAAGTCGTAACTATTATAATCCTCATATCATCCTCCGCATCGACCGCATCAAGCGTGATGCAGAAGAAGAACGTATACTCAGCGATGTAACTGACCTCTATAGTTGGTACAGCAGCCTCGTCCAAGAGATCAACCAAACGGATCAAAACGAACTTAAGCAAATCGTGGCCGATCTGACCGAAGGCGTTAGCGATGAGCGTGAAAAAACTCGCATTCTCTACCAATGGGTACAATCCAATATTAGCTATGTTGCTTTTGAAGATGGCATGGGAGGTTTTATCCCGCGCGATGCCGCAGCAGTCTGCACCAAGAAATATGGCGATTGTAAAGATATGGCCAACATTCTCCGTGAAATGCTCACTTATGCTGATGTTGAAGCGTATCTCACTTGGATAGGGACGCGTGAGAAGCCTTACTCCTATCGCGACGTTCCCACGCCAGTGGTCGACAACCATATGATCACTGCGGTCAAACTAGACGGTGAAATCCAGTTTTTGGATGCGACGGGTACTCATACTCCATTTGGCCACCCTACTTCCATGATCCAAGGCAAAGAGGCTTTGATAGGTATCAATGCTGATAGTTTTAATATTATCAAAGTGCCTGTCATGGAGCAAGAGCAAAATCAATTAGTGGATAGTAGCTTTTTGAGCTTAGATGATGCCACTGTAGTTGGACGCGGTTATCAGCTGATGACAGGTTACCAAAAAGTAGACCTTGAGTATAGTCGTTATCGCATCGATGGGCAGGACGAAAAGTTGTTTATGAGCAATTACCTCACTAAAGGCAAAGACAATTTTCAACTAGACGATTTTGAAATCAAGGGCCTCGGAGATCAGAACTTAGATGGGGAGATTAGCTACAACTTTCGAATTCCGGCTTATGCCAAGTCTGTCAGTGATCGGATCTATATCAATCTTAACTTGGATCGTCCGTTGCAAGGTTCTGCCATTGATATCGAGCAACGACGTTATGGTCGTGAGATCGATTATAAGTATGTAGATAGCTACTTCGTAGAACTCGAAATTCCAGAAAATTATAGCGTTCATAAAATGCCCGAAGATATCAGCTATCAAGATGAAAAGTGGGGTTTTAGCATCAATTATCGTCAAGAAGGCAATAAGATCATCCTCGAAAAGGAAATTTATATGAACGCCCTCGCGATTCACAAAAGCGATTTCGAAGCATGGAATATCTTCGTAATCAAGCTCAACAAAGCCCACAAAAAAAATCTGGTGCTCACTCAATAAAACACTTCCTAAACACAAGCATACCAATTATCATGAATTACCGTTTGTTTGCCCTGACATTATTTGTCTTACCGCTAGGCCTTTGGGCTCAAGATTATACACATCAATCTTACGATTGGGAGGCCACTCCTATTCGAGTAGAACTCTCCGAAGCCGAAAAAGCAGCCGATGCAGTCCGCTTACTCAATCGCCAAATCATGGAGTACGTCGAAACCGAAGAGGGTATCGAAATGTATTCCACTGAGCACGCCATCATCCGCGCCAATACCACCCGCGCCATAGACGAAAACAATAAAGTATTTATCCCGATGAGAGGCGAGGCTGAGATCGTGGTTCTCAAAGCTCGTTCTATCAGTCCTGATGGTACTATCACTGAGCTCAATGAAGACAATATCAAGGATATTTCTAATTATGAGGAGTACGGCAACTTTAAGATTTTCGCGCTCGAAGGAGCAAAAGCTGGAGCAGACCTCGAATATCTCTACACCCTTAAAAAGGAGCCTAGCATGTATGGGCGAGAAATTGTCCAATCAAGCATTCCGGTTCGCCTCGCCGAGTATCAGATCATTAGTCCGCAAAGGCTCGAGTTTGCCGCCGCTTCTTACAATGGATTAGCTGATTTTGAACTCACTGAAGATGAAGAGACCGAAACGCGCACCATCACTTCTACCGCTAAGGATATCCCATCTGAAACGGAAGAAATCTACAGTCTTGGCAGCGCCAACAAAATGAAGTTTGCTTACAAACTCGATATCGTACGCTATCAAAGTGGGCAAGCCAGACGCTTTCATACTTGGAAAGAAGTCAGCAATAATATCTACAATAACCTATCCCCTGAAAAAAGCTCCAAAAGCCTCAGCAAAATCCTCAAAAAGGAAAAGTTTGCTAATATGAGCGGCGAGGAGAAAATCCAAGCTGTTGAGCAACACTTCAAAACCCTTATCAACTTCAACCCCGGCGTCAATCTATCTGAAGTAGACGAAATTCTCCAACAAAAATATGCCGACGAAAGCGGGATGATGAAAGTATTGATGGATGCTTATGATCAACTAGATGTCACTTATCGTCTCGTCATCACCAGCAATCGCTATCAATCTCGCTTTGATGAAGACTTTGAAGATTTCACCAATCTGGATGAGTATATGCTTTATTTCCCTGAGTATGACGCCTATATCGTACCCGGACGCCCAGATCAGCGTTATGGCTTTGCGCCGCATTATCTCGCCGACAATCATGGCCTTTATATCACCAGTTCTGAGTATACAGGCATCTTTGGAACGGTCAAATACATTCCATTGGCTCCTCGTTCGGCTACCTCTTCGAGGAACGATATCAAGATTATTTTTGACAAGGAAATGGAGCATGTGGAAGTGGACCGAGTCAATACCCTCACTGGCTATAGAGCCCAATCGTACCGAGCAGCCTTTGAATACAGCGACGAAAA
>JBGCFA010000219.1:0-2528 GCA_045106675.1 Bacteroidia bacterium | reverse complement strand
CGAAGTCACTGGGGCCGAGCACTGCCGCGATCAAAGGAAATGTTAAGACAGCAATCGTCTTTGTCGCGATATCGGCCCCCCCGTATATCGCCGAGTCCTTTACCAAAGAACGCCAGAGCATCAGTCGACAATCCGATTGTTTTTGAGCGGATGCTGAATTTTTGGTGAGCGGTTCGGATACTCCCCAAGCAAAGGATGGTACAAACCCAATAAATCCACATCTTTTCCATAAAGATACGCGATTACATTTTCAAAAAGAAACTGCGCAGAGTCTAGACCATGATATTTTTCAGTGTATAGCCTACATGCCAACCCAAGCTGACCGCGAAGCTCTGGGTTTCTAACTAACTTTTCCAAAGTTTCGAAAATCGTTTCAGGTGAAGCAGAAACGATTGGACACTCATTAAGATATGACCATCGCTTTAATGGCAGAGTGAACTCCGAATCCTCAAGATTGCAAACAACTGGAATACCACTTGCCATACCCTCCAGACCATTCAGTGCATGACCAGTAGCCACGATTTGCTCCACAAGTATATGTGCTTCGTCGCCCAAAATTCGCCGCACTTCAGAATTTTGGACGCCCTCAATTAAACGTAGTTCTACATCGAGTCCTTGAGCTTTAAGTCTATCTACAGCATCAACAACAAACTCGGTGCCCTTAAAGCCCCGATGATTAGGTGCATGGCAAATTAATACACGGCCATTGGTACCATCGGCATCGTCGACCCTCGGATGATATAACCACTGATTGGTATCGATGAATAGATGTGAAGGAAGAAGGGCATCCCAACGACCTATGCCATCAAAACTCATCACTCCAGGAATAAATATGTCGGCGTTTTTACACCAATATTCAACTTGATTTGAGATACGAGATTGCAACCTCGATTGACTTGGATACGATGTAAGCAAGCCATGTAGTAGAGATGTAGACCTTACCGTTCGGTATACATACGCGTCTGACCCAAATGGCAATACTACTATTTTTTTTGCTGCCAATTTCAAAATTGGAGCCTGTATTTTCCATAAGGGCGACGTCCCTATAAATGCGCCTTGGCAAGATATAAAAAGCACATCATAGCACATAATGACTCTTAGAAACCCCAAAAACGGCCTGAAAAGTTCAGGCCACCAGCGGTACTTCTCAGAAAGAAGAACATCCCAGTCAGTACGGTTGTTAATTGAACCATAATAATCAGAAACAAAAGTCTCCGCCTGGTAACCTGCCATCCTCATAGCTCTCGACCAGTAAAAATTATTTAAAATAGGAACACTACCAAAAAAAAGCCTTGGGCTTTCACTGTTCACGCGATTGAATCTAGAATAAATTGCGAGATTTACCGCTATGAACACATAAAGTGGTGTGAAAATGCACAAAAATAACCTTCTAAGCAATGACTTTGGTAAATTCATAATTTTGCCAGTTTCTAAAGATGTTTTCAATTAAAACAGTCACAGGTAAAAAAAAGTTCTCGCCAATTACAATATAAAGTTCTACTTTCCACTTTCAGGCTACTTATAACTACCCCCTTATCATCCCCACACTTTACGTGTACCTTATCTGCAATAAATAAAAAACAACCAGCGGTTTGTAATGACGTTGTTTTCGAAGACAACTCGCAATCCCAAAGTGTAACTCTATTGGAATCTAGGAAAGTAAATGCACCGGGATAGGGACTGGTTTGCGCTCTAATAAAATTCCTAACTCTCTCTGCCGGCCAACTCCAATCTATTCTTCCGTCATTGGGGCTGCGCTGAGGAAATACACGGCGTCTATTCTCATCTTGCTGGCTAAACTCAGTAACGCCCTTGCAAACTCTTGGAAAATAGTAATCCAGAAGCGTTAGTCCAATATCCTCAATTCTTTCGTAAAGGGTTGCGATCGTGTCGTCATACAGTATCGGAGTGCTCGAGGATCCGACCACGGGACCACTATCAACCCCATCATCAAAACGAAAAAGGGTGATACCGGTCCTTGTTTCGCCATTAATCATTGCCCATACAAGGGGCGCGCCGCCGCTGTAGTCGGGAAGCAGAGATGCGTGCATGCCATAAGCAGGAGCCATGTCGCGCCAGCTCTTCGGCACCATATGATACCAACCGACAACCAAAAAGGCATCGGGCTTCCACGATTGAACGATTTTCATAAGGTCAGGATCATTCATCCCTCGAAGCATTTGAATGGCTTCTATCCCTTCACTCTTCGCGAAGGTGGCTACATCCGCATGAAGTACATTTGTAACTGCATTCGGGCTGTAGGAGATTTTGAACTCCTGCGGTGAAGTCACAACGCCAACAATCTCACAAGCGTCAATGTCATGGATATGCCTAAGGCAACGCAGCCCAAATTTACTTGCACCAATAAAGACAACCCTCATTAGACGTTCGCTTCCATCCAAGCCTCGACATTGAGCAAGGACCATATAAGCAAGCGACGGTTTTCTTTGCCGTCCAGATGCTCGTCAATCAGGCTGCCAATCTGGGAGCGGTCCAACACCTCATAGATACGTGGGTTTCCTTCGATT
>JBGCFA010000218.1:0-20174 GCA_045106675.1 Bacteroidia bacterium | reverse complement strand
GTTCCTGGACTGACGGAGAAAGCCGGATTGAGGCTAAGAGGGTTGGCAAGAAATTGTGAATAAAAGGGATGGTGAGCCTGAGCGTTCGGGGAGGCGAAAATGAGAAGACTTGCTAATAAATGCAGCCGAATAAGTGTTTTCATACTTAATAATTTGCTAATTGATGGCGCAATGTAAAATCCAAAAATCTCCCCCCCTATGGCAAAAAGAAGTAGCATATATGATATGATTGGGCTTGTGCTAATTGGCCCATCTCGTTCACATACAGCTGGAGTCGCTCGAATGGGTCGCATCGCACGCCATCTATTAGGCAGCCTACCGGATAAACTTTCGATTACTTTTTACAACTCCTTTGCGAGGACCTATGAAGGCCACGGCAGCGACCGAGCGATCTTGGCGGGTTTGATGGATATGATGCCTGACGACGAACGTATCCGAGAGGCTTATGAAAATGCCGAGCAGCAAGGCTTCGAGTTCAAAATGAAAGCCGTCAGCAATGCATCGGCCCTGCACCCTAATTCGATCAGGCTCAAGATGGAAACGGCTGATCGCAAACTCAATGTTTTGGGCGTTTCGCTAGGCGGTGGCTTGGTGGCAATCCGCGAGATAGACGATTATCCATGTGATTTTTCGGGTGATCATATCACTTTGGTGGTGACCGCAGAAGACAAGCATGGTAGCATCGCCTTTATTGCCAATGTGATTGCCCACGATCAATGCAATATCGCCACCATGTCCGTCAACCGTAGCGCCAAAAACGGGGAAGCTAAGCTAGTTATCGAACTTGACTCGGATCTAAATCCGCTAACTTTACAATATTTGGAGAATTTGTATTGGGTCAAAGATGTGATTTGCCTAGACCTACGGGAGAAAAAAGAGGCGTAATCTCTGCCATTTTCGAGATTTGATCTACCACTGATTTGCTTGAAGGGGCAGAATTGTAGATTTTTAAGGCGTCGTTCAAAGACAACCGCCAACCTCATCATTATGATTTTTCGGACTCTTACCCTTTGCTTCGCTTTGCTACTCTTGGTGATGCCTGCTCGTTCGCAGAACGCTGAGACTTGGGATCTGCAACGTTGCTTAGACTATGCCGCTACCAATAACCTGCGTTTACAGCAGGCAGGACTAAACGTTCGCTCCGCGGAACTCGGCCTCCAGCAAGCCCAAAACAATCGCCTCCCCAACGCCAATGCTTTTGTGTCGGCGCGAAATAGTTTCGGTTTTAGTATCGATCCCGTAACGGATCAGTTTACTACTCGCGGGATTTTCTCTCTGTCTCCCGGTGTGAATTCCAATGTTACGCTATACAATGGTTTTCGCTTGAAAAACCTGATTCGACAGTCAGAGGTTGATCTTCTCGCGAGTCAGAGTGATTTGGACAATAGTCGCAATTCCCTCGTCCTCAATATTGCTACGGCATACCTGCAGGTGCTTTCTGATTATGAAACGCTCGAAAGCGCTCGAATCCAAATCACCTCTACCCAAAAGCAACGTGATCGTACCGCCAAATTGGTAAAAGCCGGTTCATTGGCACAGGCGGACCTTTTGCAGCTCGAATCGCAAATTGCGACCCAAGAGCGTACCCTAATCAATGCCGAAAACTCACTCGACATATCTTATCTCAGCCTTCGCAGTATTTTGAATCTCCCCGCAACTGAGGAATTTGAAATTCAACGACCAGAATTACCGAGTCCGACTGAGATTGATCTTCCGTCCCTTGATGAAATGATCAATTACGCTCAAAGTACACAGCCCTCAGTAGAGGCTGCTGATATGCGTATCCGCAGTGCCCAGATCAATCAAGCGATTGCTCAGGCGGGTAAGTTGCCCTCTCTTAGTTTGGGAGCAGGTGTCAATACAGGTTATACTAGCGGTTTGCTCATCAATGGCGAGTCAGTCTCGATACCAGATCAGTTTTCACGTCAGTTTGGAGGTAACGTTGGTCTTACCCTCAATGTACCGATCTACAATCGCGGCCAAAACGAAACCAACATCCAGCAAGCAAAGATTGGTATCGAAAATGCTCAACTGAACGCTGATATTGTCCGTCAAGACTTACAGGTAACCATCCAGCAATCTTATGTAGATGTCAAAAATGCCTACTCTAGCTATCAGTCTATCGAACGACAGATCGAAGCTTTGGACTTGACTTTCAAAAATACGGAGAAGCAATTCAACCTTGGGTTGCTCAATTCGGTGGACTACCTCATCGCACAAAACAATCTCAATCAAGCCCGCTTTGATTTGGTACGGACTAAGTACATTTACTTTTTCCGTCGCAAAGTGCTGGACTTCTATATGGGTAAATCAATTACTTTCTAAATTTGTCGCTAATCAGCGCTGCAATATGTTACTACGCAAGCATTCTTACACTCAACTACTAGGCCTAATTGCCCTCTTTTTGATACTTTCCGCCTGTGGAAAGCCCAAAACCGGTGTAATGGTAGAGGCCGCCGAAGTCCGCGATATTTATTCACGGGTGACGGAATCAGGGGTTATTCAACCGACTGTCGAGGTTCCGGTCGCACCAGATGTCTCTGGTGAGGTGGTGTTTATCTCCGTACAAGAAGGGATGAAGGTCAAAAAGGGAGATCTTTTGATGACGATTCGTCCTGATGACTATAAAGCTCAATTGGAGCAGGCTCAAGCCGCGGTCAATCGTTCTCAGGCGACTTACCTACAAGCGAAGGCCAATGCTCAGCAATCCAAGGCGACTCTGTTACAAGACTCCGTTGCACTCAAGCGTACGGCTCAGCTCTTCAAGGAGCAAGTTGTCTCGCAGGTGGATTTGGAAAATGCGCAGCTTCGATTCAATATTTCGAAATCGCAGTATGAAGCGGCTCGTTTTAGTGTCCAGTCTTCTTACTACTCTGTACGTAGCGCGGATGCTTCCAAAAAACAAGCTCGCCAAAATCTAGATCGTACCAATATCTATGCTTCTATGGACGGTACTATCACTCTACTCGATGTTGAACTCGGTCAAAGGGTTGTCGGTACGGGCATGATGTCTGGTTCTGAGATCCTTAAGATCGCCGATCTCTCAAGTATGGAAGTGGTTGTCGAGATCAACGAAAATGATATCGTAAACGTTAGCCTTGGCGACTCTGCTCAGGTGGAAGTCGATGCCTTCCCTGATGAAAAATTTTATGGTACAGTAACTGAAATCGCCTATTCGGCAACGGTGGCAGGAGTAGCTTCTACCGATCAAGTTACCAACTTTGAAGTCAAGGTGATGGTGAACCCATCTTCCTATCGTAATCGAGGATTGGCGGCTGGCAATGAATTGAATCCTTCTAACGAGAGCCCGTTTCGTCCGGGTATGTCTTCTCTACTGGAAATCTATACCCGCAACTCTAAAGGTGTCTTGACTGTGCCGATACAAGCAGTAACTCTCCGTCAACCAAAAGATGATGAAGATGCTGATCCTGATGAAGTCGTGTTTCGCTTTGCAGATGGCAAAGTGCAGCAGATCAAAGTTTTGACCGGAATTTCGGATGATAAGTATATCGAAATTGCTGAAGGATTGGATGCAGATGATCAAGTCGTCGTTGGCCCCTATTCTACTTTGACCAAAACTCTCAAAGACAGCACAGATGTTCGGATTCGTAAAAAAAGAGACGAAAGCGAAGAAGGCAGCTAAAGAAAAGCGTTCTGCGAAGCAGTAATCATAAAAGAAAAGAGGAAGGGTGTCTTCAAGCATAAAGCTTAGCGACACCCTTCCTCTTTTTAATGCTTAAGTCCTAATTAGAAGCGTTCTGCAACAGCATCCCAATTGATGACGCTGAAAAAAGCATTGATATAGTCAGGACGACGGTTTTGATAGTTGAGGTAGTAAGCATGCTCCCAAACATCTAGTCCGAGTAGCGGCATACCTTGATCGTCAGCTACGTCCATCAATGGATTGTCTTGATTAGGCGTAGAAGTAACGGCTACACTACCGTCTGCTTTTTTGATCAACCAAGCCCAGCCAGAACCAAAACGAGTGGCTGCAGCCTTTGCAAAAGCGTCTTTGAAAGCTTCGTAAGAACCAAAAGCAGCATTGATAGCGTCAGCCAAAGCACCGCTAGGCTCACCACCACCATTAGGGCTCATGATTTTCCAAAACAGATCGTGATTGTAGTATCCGCCACCATTGTTGCGGATTCCTCCGCTTGCAGGAGAAGCTAAAAGCGCTTCGATACTCTTATCAGCATGCTCAGTACCTTCGATGGCAGCATTTAGCTTGTTTGTATAACCATTGTGGTGCTTGCCATGGTGAATCTCCATGGTGCGAGTGTCAATATGTGGTTCAAGCGCATCATGCGCGTAAGGTAAGGCGGGGAGTGAAAATGCCATAGTGCTTAGATTATTTATATGTGAAAATGCTATGATTGCAAATAAAGTAAGATTGACACTAAGCTAACAAATGATTGAACAAAAATGTTCCTTTGTTGATTCGTAGCAGCTCAAGAATGTCGAATTCCCAATATCGAATTCCCAATATCGAATTTCAATATCCAAAGTCAAAGTCTGAAAATCACTTTATCATTGGATATTGTTTACTCTCCCTTTCTCTAAAAACTTGCTCGTACCGCTACAAACAAATTTCTGCCAGCTGCCGATATACGAGAGGAAAAGGGGCGATAGTGCTGATCCAAAATGTTTTCGCATCCGCCTTGTAGCTGCACACCATTGTCGAAACTGTAGGTTCCCCGCAGGGTGAGTATCATCCATGATGGCCAACCCTCTGGGGTAGCAAAGTCAATGTCTCCTTCATCTCTGGGACTAAAGCGATCAAGTCTTTTCCAGCCCTGATAGGGAACGCTCAATTCTGCCTGCCAAGGCCCATTTGCATATTGCAAAGCAGCTCGTCCAAAGAGTGGAGGAATATGATCTAAGGGTACATCATTGCTCAAATCCTGTCCATAAGTATAAGTGATGCTATGACTGAGCGTCCAATCTGCGAGTTTGAGCCAAGCATTTGTACTAGCTCCGACGATGCGAGCCTGCCCTGCATTGACATTCATTTGGACTTGACTCAGTATGCCCTGATAGATGATTTCTGATTGCCCATTATAGCTTGCTGCTCGCAGAACGATAGCATCCTGATACCATGTATGCCAAGCTACGAGTTCTATCATGGCGTATTTACCGAAGTTTTTGCTCAGACTAAACTCAAGATTGTAAGTGGTCTCTGCTCTGAGATTTGGATTGGGGACGACTACATTACCGGGTTGACTATCAAATACTTTGGCGACATCATCGAGATTTGGCGCGCGAAAACCTGTACTGCCAATGGCCGAAAAACGAAAACTATGAGGGAGTTTAAATACGACTCCGAGATTCCCACTAAGGGCACTATTATTTTGGCGAATTTCGTTGAAAGGAAAACTGAAAAAGCTGGTATCCACAAATTGCGAATAGAGACTTACTTGATTAAAACGTAGGCCTTCGGTCAAAATCACCTTTGGGCTGATCTCCCAGCGATGCGTAAAATAAACGGCTGCACTCAACCAATCAGTCCCGCCATCAGGGTAGCGAGTGTCTAAGACCAAGCGTTCTCCGGAGGATACGACCTCACTAAAAGCCGATGAGTTGACGCGATTGTAGGCAAAGTCCAAACCGTAGGCCAGCTCATGCACATTAGCCAGAGCTTTTGTCAAATTGAGGTTAAAACTACCAACTTTGACATCTTCGAGACGATGATTACGGATATTGGCACCGACTTCTCGGTTGACCCTGCTCTCATCAAGATCCTGCCAAGCTGTAATCAGATCTAGTTGATCATAAAGCTTGGTCGGTTCATAAGCCGAAAAATGATAAGAAAGCATCAAGCGTTCTTGGGGACCATAGTACCACTCGGCATAACGAAGACTGCTATCACGTAGCTGCGTCAGTCGGTCAAAACGATTGATGTTGGTAGAGTTTGAATATTGAAACTGTAGTTGGTGTTTGAACTTATCGGAAGGAACAAATAAGACCTTTTGGGTAAAATCAATTTGCGCGTAGCCCGTAGGAACCATCTGGTGTGGCCCGTCATTGGTGGCGAGCAAATCAAGATTGCTCGGATCAATGTAGTTTGGACGAAGTCCCCATTCCGGATAATCGGGATGAGCTCTGCGACCAACGCGCAGGTCTCCAAAACGATTGAGACTAATACTGCTTAATGCTGCCCACTTCTCAAAGCCAAAGTTGATATCACTATGCAAACTCTGCGAGCGATTGGCGTGATAATAGCGTGCAAAATGCTGACTTTTGATTTCGCTTTCTGCTTTACTGGAGAGATCTGGATTACGTGTGTAAAAATGCATCACGCCTCCGAGTGCATCACTACCATAGATGACCGAGCCTGGACCAAACATGATTTCGGTGCGATCGATCATGGCTGGATCGAGGGTGACAACGTTTTGCAGGTGCCCTGAACGATAAATTGCGTTGTTCATGCGTATGCCATCCACGACAAGCAATACTTTGTTGGCTTCGAAGCCGCGTAGATTGGGGCTACCGCCGCCTTGTTGGCTTTTTTGGACAAATACTTGACCGTTTTGGGACAGTAAATCGGCTGAGGTTTGTGGATTTTTGAGCGCGATATCTTGGGCTTTGATCACTTGGATCTGGTGGGGAATGTCTGATTTAAGTTCTCCACGGCGATTGGCAACCATGACGATCTCCTCTGCATCAAAGCTTCGATGCTTGAGTTGAATCTTAAAATGGGCGTGTGCTACATCTGCCATCTTGAGGCTGATGGTCTCATATTCAAGGTGTCCGCATTTGATGATTTTTGCCTGTGCTACAATTGGGGCATCAAAACTACATTGAGCTTGAGCATCGGTGGAGCAACTAGCGAGTCGGAGACCATTTTGATCAAATAGTTTGATTTGTGCTCCCTTAATGGGTTTACCACTTTCATCGTCTAAGACTGATATACTTACTTCTTGCGCTAGGCTCAAAGTAGGGATTAAGAGCAAACACAGCACAAAAAATGTAGCTCCGCTTTTGTTGATGCTAGCGATTGAAAAGATATAAAAGGAAATAAACTGATTCATGGATTGTCGTTCCAGCCGTCATCCTCTGCTGTCGGAATACCGCGCTGCTGAGTCTTTACGGTCTCTTTGAACACAAAGATCACCATCTCAATACTGATCCGGGCACCACGGGTAGGATCGTTGATGACTTGGCAAATAAAGGTGCGGCCGCCCACGGGAAAGTTAAAGCTTTGGTTGACACCGTAACTGCTAATTTTTTGTTTAAAGGCTTCTTCAAAACCTTGGGCAAAACTAGCATACTCTTCACGTTCAAAATAAACTTTGTGAAGCATGGAAATCGCTTCTTCGGTCCAAAAACTAGGTTCATCTTTTACAAGAGAAGCATCGATCAACAAACCAAAGCGAATATGGTGTCTGAGGCAACCGTCTTGAGTGATAACGAGCAAACGATGATTATCGATGCGTGCCATTTCAATTCTACTTTGGGCGTTCCATTTATGGTCCCCAAAAAAAGGATTGTAGCGTTCTATGATGGGTTTGAGATTATCCAAATCCAACCGACAATCATCTCGATTTTGAGCTGAGAGTAAGCTTAAACAAAGAAATGGCAGGCAAACCAACCAATAGCGAATCATAGCTTTAAAGAAGTTGTTCAAAGAAAGGCAATGCCAAAAAATGTTATGGTCATACTGAGGTATTCGAAGCATCTCGGATTTCATTTCTCCGCTTCGCGGAACGTTTTTTTCAAGATTCCTCGTCGAGGCTCAGGACGACCATCTAAGAGTTGGAATAGAATAAGCCTTCGAATTCTTTAGACCATTCTATAGACAAATTCAAAGATACGCAAGAAATCGGAAGGAGTATCCAATATTGAATTTCAATGTTCAACAATCAAAGAGTTAGTTCGGTCTTCAGGATTAAGCTTGGATATTGGACATTCCCCAGCGTTCCGCGCAGCGGCAAATCAGGACTCCTAGGAAAAGTTTTTGATAATATCGGTCAACTCTAGACTCAAACGTTCTAATCCCGGTAGATTATTGTCATAGATGATGGCCGGAAACTGCTGGAAGTCGGGCGGGATATCTCTTGCGTGCTGGCTAATTACGACGACATTTTTACCCAAAGTATGGGCCATGCCTACTTTATAAAACACATCTGGATGCTTATAGGTTAGATCTGCGATAATGAGATCGACTTCGTTCATGCGGCTCCAGCTATTTTCGATGACGTTTTGCTGAAACAGTGGACTAGCTTGAGTCGTGTCATAACCCATAGAACCCAATATCTTGTTGAGATGATCCCAGAGTGGTTGCGACCAATAAGCCTCCAATGGCATAATGATCAAACTCGTCATGGGCTGAGGGTGGAAATCCCGATTTTTGAAACTAGGGTTGACGAGTAGATGTTTTTTGGAGACATCCTTCTTCAGCTGGCTGTCCGCTTTGGATTCCTGTTTGCGGTAAGGCTTGAGTTTGAGTTGTGTCCAGATCAGTTGCTTGACCAAGGTATGCATCTCATGGTTGGACCACATCATGCTCAAGCTCCCATAAGCTTCATGTCCAGGAGTATGAAACTGAAACATGAGACTAAAAGTCTGACCAGTACGGGCTTGATTCATGCCAAAAAGCAAGAAACTCACCTCGTGATCATGTTGGGAAAATACAGAGCGCAACTGGCGCAGAGAAAGAGCCGGATAAGTCCTGCCTTGGGTCGTCGAAAGGAAGGCTGTTGGGGTAGCTCTTTGTAGATATTTGGTGGAGACCGCAGAGAGTAGATGGATCACCCGGTCTAACTTAAACTGGGCATCATCAAAGCGAAACATCTCATGCACCATCGTAGCGCCGGGAGCAGCGTAGGCGATCGTATTTTCGAGTATATGCCGGATCATGGCCTGTATCTCCTTGGCCCGATTGGAGGTGATCTCTATTTCGGCTTGATTGCGGCGCGCCTTGGGATCTAAGTCCAATGCTAAGTCTACCAATTCGCCTCTTTTGGTAGCCGCATCCATATATAGTCGGAGCACTTTGGCCCGGCGTTTTTCGAAGAAATGGTGTAAACCTTGGACTCCGATATCGGTAAATGGTTCCCCATCAGTTGTGATCAAGCGGATATTGAAGGGAGCATTGTTGAGGAAGGTCTGCGACAACTGTTCCAAAAGATGGATGAGGATGTTGACGGACATTCCTTTTTCAAACTCGAAGCGATCTCGAATACTATGAAGCGTGGAGGTCGAATCCTCTTGTTCTATTTGAGAATCTTCAATTGGAATCTTACGTGCAGTGCGCTTGGGTGCTTTAGCTTTAGCTGCTTTGGCTTTTTCACGCGTTTGTGCTTCAAGCCGTGCTTTACGTTCCTCTGCTTCGATGCGCGCTTGATCTGCGATGCGCGTTTCATCTTCTTTGACCTCTATGAGCCAGTTTAGAAGATTAGAAATTTCAAAACGTTTGTATGTTTCTTCAAAGTCTAGTTTTTGCCAGCTGCCGTCGAGCATTTGCTCGATCGTTTTGGCCTGATAAGGGCTATTGGTAGAAATTACAAACTGTCCATCGACTTTTTCGTTCTTCTCAGAAAAACGAAAATTGACTCTTACGCTCCTGCCTTCTGGGGCGGTACAAGAGGTTGAGATGCTTTGGACATTTTCTTTGTTGCCGAGATATACCTCTTCCAGCTCACCATAATCCAAACCATAATAGCGTTGGTTGTCATGGGTAGTCAGGTAGGCCGAAAAATCAGATTCCTTTGGAAAAATAGCGGAAACTTGCCGGAGTCGATCCAGCAAGTCTCCGATTGTGTCAAAGGAAACCCGGCCATAGCGCGTTGCGGGCTTTTGAGACATATATTATAGGTGGCGTTCTGCGTGATAGCTCGAACGTACCAAAGGGCCACTTTCTACGTAGTCAAAACCCATTTCGAGTCCGACTGCTTTATAATGAGCAAATAAATCGGGATGCACAAACTCATGTACGGGTAGGTGCATTTTGGTCGGCTGTAAATATTGTCCGATGGTCAATACATCACAATCATGGCGATGTAGATCTTCCATCAACTCATATACTTCTTCTACGGTTTCTCCTAGTCCGAGCATAAAGCCAGATTTGGTACGACAGCCGAGAGCGCTCGTTCTTTTGATCTGCTCGAGGCTTCTTTCGTATCTGGCCTGCGGCCGAACGCGTCGGTAGAGTCTTTTGACCGTCTCCATATTGTGGGAGATTACTTCAGGATTGGTTTCGCAAAACATCTCCAATACTTCCCAACGAGCTTTGACATCAGGGATGAGGGTTTCCATCGTTACGCCTGGCGCATGTTTGCGGGTTTCGCGTACGGTTTCGGCCCAAATATTCATGCCGCTGTCTTTTTGTTCATCACGGTTGACCGAAGTCAATACAGCGTGTTTGATACCCATGCGTTTGATGGCTTGTGCCACCCGATAAGGCTCCATATCATCCATAACATCTGGACGTCCAGTAGCTACAGCACAAAAGGAACAAGATCGGGTACAAGTGTTGCCGAGGATCATGAATGTCGCCGTACCAGCGCCCCAGCACTCTCCCATATTAGGGCAGCGAGCACTCTCGCATACAGTGTGGAGTTTATGGGTATCGATGATCGCTCGCACTTCCGTGAAATTCTTGCCATAGGGCAGTTTTACCCTTAGCCACTTGGGCCGGGGACCATTACCAGGAAGATTTTGCGCCGTCAATTCAGCGGTGGTGATAGTACTCATATATCTTAATTACCAGGCTCGCCCGAATAGTAGTCCCAAAGATACGGCAAAAAATGTCTGGCGGTTCGTTCTGCCGTTAATTTCTGCTAAAATTGGTACTGGTTTCAGGAAAACATCTGCTTGAGCGGAAAGCATCAAGCCTCCGATCCCATATTGGGAACGAGTGAAATCAATAATTGTGTAAGTTTTAAGGCTAAGCCCTGCCTGTATGTTGGGTTGTAACCTTGAAGAAAGAAAATTGGCTCGTCCTAAAATATCTCCATGCGCATGCTCGCTGGGATCAAAGGCTTCAACTTCAATCGAATATTGATTGACAGAACCCGCTACTAAGGTCAGGGTTTCAATTTGGTAAGGATTTAAAAATCCGACCGAAGGTCCCAGTTTGAAGCCTCCTTTGACATTGAAAGGATTGAGAGATGAGCTGCGAAATAATGGCCACTCTAGGCCGACCGATGGTGAAGCAGTCAAAAAGTGATGAAGCTTGCCATATATATAGGGACGACCTTGATCGGCTACCAAAGGTTCGATACTGGTTTCACGTAAGTCTTTGACGACAAAAAAGTCCAAATTGAAAGTCCATTGGCGATAATTAGGATCACCAAGATTGTAGCCAAAGCTTAGGCCAGGACCACGGTTGGACATATGGAATCCGACATTGAGATTCTGAATAGGCAAGTCGGATTCATCCTGCGCTAAGACCGGTAAGCAGCTAAAAAGAGCTACCCATAGCATCCACAAAGATTTTTGCATAAGGAGAGGTTGAATAGAATCAATTTACGAATCTATGGGCTTATTACCCAACAATAGAACGTAGTAGATACTGCTTCGTTTACTAACCTTACATTTTTGAATTTGTTCGGATATCAACATTGACTTCTTGAGCCAAGATAGAGAAGGAAAAAGTCGAACCTTTGCCAAGTTCACTCTCTAGCCATATTTCTCCATCCATAAGTTCGGTGAGGGTTTTACAAATCGCTAATCCAAGGCCCGTTCCGCCATACTCACGGGTCATGGAGGAATCTAGCTGTTTGAATGCTTGAAATAAGTGTTCTTGCTTATTCTGAGCAATGCCAATCCCACTATCTGAGACTGCAAAAATAATCCTGTGTTTAGAATTGCTCAGCGGTTCTGATTCGATGGAGATTGAAATATGACCAGTCTCGGTAAACTTAAGTGCATTGGAGAGTAATTTATGGAGGATTTGTTGTAACCGATGCGGATCTTGATTGATCCATCTAGGGACTTTTAAGTCGATTCCACAGTTTAGTTCTAGACCTTTGGTTTTGACCTGTTGTTGGATAAGGTTGAGAGAAGAAGTTACTCGCTTATGGAGATCGAAATTCTGTTTTTTGAGACTTAACGTTTCACTTGTACTACTTGAGAAATCCAAAATATCGTTGATCAAGTTTAACAAGGACTCGCTACTGATTTTTAGTGCTTCTAAACATTCCTTTTGGTCGTCGTCTAGATCCGTATCTTCTAGTAAGCATGTCATCCCAATCACGCCATTCATTGGGGTCCGTAATTCGTGAGTCATATTGGAAAGGAACTCACTCTTGGCAAGATTCGCGGATTCAGCTTGCTCTTTCGCCACGATCAGTTCTTGCTTACTCCATCTGATCAGTTCACTTTGATCATCTAAGTTTTGTTGCAAGAGATAATGATTTTCGCAAGCCTTACAGGCATGAGTTAACTTTGCAAAAACGGGTTGTAAAGAATTCCACAGACTTCGGCTAAGAGGATTTTGCTTTTTTGTCAAAATCAAAACCCCAAAGCCTTCTAAGGCAATGATGTAATAGTAAGCCTGATCAGCTACCTGAATAATGAAAGGCAACATCCGGGCCCAATTTGTTGGCTCATCCTCACAAAGTTGAGTAAGTGTTTCTGAGGCGAGTTGGAAGGTCGGATTCTTATGGATCCGTCTCGGAATAGAAAGGATCAAATCTCTTTGAACCTCATTCTCTGCATTTTCCCGAATCTTGAATACCGCTCCTCCCGTACAATTGAGTTTTCGCAAAAAGATTGGAAGGCAACTTTTTAGCATTTCGTCAAGATTCATGCTAGCGCCTATGGACATAGCGGTCTCATAAAGCACTTGAATCTCTTGAATTTTGTCTAAAAAGTCTTCTTGCATTGGATCAGTGGTCGAATCTAGAGAATTTCATACATGGAGCTTAGCAGTTCTCCAGAACACCGATTACTGCGGTTTTATTATAGAACTCAAGATAGTCTTGTCCGCTATTGGCAATCTCACCCAAAGTCAAAGCGCCAATAAGAGGGGTATTGGGATCATAGACAGCATCAAGCTCCTTGTAAAATTCATCCTGCATGAACAGTACCCGTGATATACAGTCAATAAATAAACTGACGGGGCGTTCCGGTACACCGGGAAAAGCATCAAGGCCTCTCTCTAATGCAGTTTGGGCGGCTGTAACCAAAGACGCAATATTACCGGTCAAGATATCGACATAACCACCTTCTTCAATCTCTCCAACACAGATGATTTCCCCTGCTTCATTTTGTAGGATCGGGTCGCGCACCACTTTTTCGGCGCCCAACTTATTGATGCCAAAAGGATAAGCTTTGGCGATATCAAAAAATGCGTTTTCAGAGAATAATTGGCCGGAGGCTTTTTCTACCACATCTTTATAGATGTCAAATGCGGGCATCCAATCGAGGGATTGGATTTTGTTGCCAGAGGCTTTTGTGATTTTGTAAGGACCGCTAATGCTTTGCCAACCATGACTGACGCCAATCCCGCTTTTGATGGTGCTGAGGACTAGTTGAACACAATCCTGTTTCAGGCCTTCATTGGTAAAAATACATGGTTTTTGTTCGAAGCTCAACGAGCCAGCGCCCCCGCCGATAATATTGAGATTTTGACCTACGATATCGAATAAACCTCTGATCAAATCCCCAATTCGCTGGGTCAAACCATCGACGAGGACAAACATCGTGTCTAGGTTGTCGGTATCAGGTAGGCGTGCATCGAGTTGGTCAGAGAAGTCCAATTCTTTATTGGGGAGATCGGGAATGAGAATCACCTCTGTCTTTGTGTTCATGCCCATAACGATGGTCCCAACTTGGTATTTATCCTTATTGTGCAGAATCTCTGGGAAGATACCGCCAAAGATAGGCTTTGTGATGCTGCGCAGAACGGGATCAATCTCCTCTAGCGGCATTGCATTGGCATCACACGAAAGGATAAAAATGCTTTGGATCTTGGAGTCTTGCTCAGCTTTGTGTAGGAGGTCGGTCAGACCTTGAGCAGTGCCTGAAGTATCTAAAAATATCTGCATGTCGTCATTCAATTTTGTGAGTGAGAGTATTGATTGTCACCACATAGATTGGATAACAAAAATGTTTGAATGAAGTCAGATAAATAGAGTGACTGTTCAAAATATCTAACACAAAAAAGGATTGGGATATAATTTATCCCAATCCTCGTATTTTATAGACGCAGTGTCTGGCTAGTAAGTGCTGATCAAATCAATATCAAATACTAGTGTCGAGTTTGCCGGAATGCCTGGTCGAGCGGTCGCACCATAGGCCAATTCTGGCGGGACGATCAATTTGACTTTTGAGCCAGTAGGCACTTGGGTCAAACCAATCTGCCATCCACGGATCAGGTTGTTGAGCGGAAAATCTACTACTCCGTCCTTGTCAAAGGACGAATCAAAAACTTCACCATTGGTGAGATAGCCATGATAGTTGATCACGACATTGCTGCCGGGCTTGGGAGTGGCACCAGCACCTTTTTCGATGACATAGATTTGGATACCCTCTACCATTTGGACCTGACTAGAATCTGCGACCTGATAAGGAGGCTGGATGCCAGTAGGGGCACTCTGGGCTGGAGCGGCTTCTGGAGTAGTCGCTACGCTAAGGTCCTCACTCATATCCCTGCTGGCGTTCTGCGAAGCAGGCTCAGTACAAGACCATAATGCAAGGCTCAGTAATAAGAAAAATGGGATTATCTGTTTCATGTTAGTTGCGGTTTTTCATCTAAGCTAGGTTCAAAATTATTGGCAAGTAACTCAATCAATTCTTGTTCAGTCTCATCGAGACTCGTGTGGCTGCGGCCACCGGATGCATAAAAATGTCCACCACCATTGAAATGCTCAGCATAATCTTTGGCCGAAACGCCTTCTCGACTTCGGAAGCTCAATTTGACCAATTCATTATGCTCTGAGATCAATACGCCCATTTTGATGCCCTTGATGCCCAAGGCATAGTTGACCAAGCCTTCGGTACCACCAGTCTTGACATTGAAGTCTTTGAAGACCTGACGTTCGAGTTTGAAGTAAGCGGTCTCATATTGGGGTAAGATGTGGAGGCAATTGAGGAGACAATAGCCCATAAATCTCAAACGCTCTGGATCGAATTGAGAATAGATACGATCGTGAATGGCCGTGATTTCGATTCCCGTTTCTAGTAAATGACCCGCCATCGCATGTACGGCTGGGGTAGTGCTCGTAAATCTAAATGATCCGGTATCGGTCATCAAACCCGTATAGAGCGGATAAGCCATGTCTTGGTTGATCATCTCTTTGTCGCCTAGCGCAACGACTAGTCGATGGATCAGCTCAGCGGTCGAAGAGGCGGTGTCATCCCAATACATCAAGTCTGCAAAGTCAGTCGGCTCAAGGTGATGGTCGATCATGATGACCTTACCCATGGCGGCGGTGACTGATTTTTCAAACTCATTGATACGGTGGAGCGAGTTGAAATCGAGACAAAAGATGACATCTGCTCCTTCAAACGCCCAATTGGCTCCGTCTGGATCTGTAGGGCCGATGATCACTTGATCATTACCGGGCAACCACTTCAAAAAATCAGGATAATCTGTCGGTGCTACGACCTTGACTTGGTGCCCTTTTTGCACCAAGTAATGATATAAACCCAAAGCCGAGCCGATTGCGTCACCATCTGGTTTTTGGTGCATTGTGATGGCAATACGGGCAGGAGATTGAAGTAATAAGGATATTTCTGAAAGCTGTTCTTGCTTCATGTTTGCTTTGTTGATTTCTGGCCTGCAAAAATACGAATTGAAAAGCACTTGCGAAAATTGCAATAACCAAGCCTCGACCGTAATTTTGCATCGAATTTTAAATATCACATAGCAATAGACTTAATATAATATTATGAACGGTAAGCTCACCCTCACCATTATCAAGCCCGACGCAGTAGGCAGTGGCCACACTGGCAAGATTATCGACCATATCATTTCTGCTGGCTACAAAGTAAAAGCCATGAAAATGATCCACATGAACGAGCGTGAAGCCGGTGGATTTTATGATGTACACCGTGAACGCCCTTTCTTCAACGATTTGGTGGCCTTCATGACTAGCGGCCCTTGCGTGCCTATAGTACTCGAAAAAGACAATGCAGTAACTGATTTTCGTACCTTGATTGGTGCTACCAATCCTAAAGATGCAGCTGAAGGTACAATCCGTGCCCTATACGCTGAGTCTATCGAAGCCAATGCAGTACACGGTTCTGACTCTGACGAAAATGCTTTGCGTGAAGCGAGCTATTTCTTCAGCGCACTAGAGATGTTCTAAGGAATATTCTGGATGAAATTTATATGGTGGCGGTGCAAAATCTTGCGGCGCCACTGTTTTTTTTGATGACTATTTTATTTGTTCCAAGAGCGCTTGGGCTTTGAGCGCAAATTCTGTCTCTGTCTTGGCGACCTCTTCGAGGAACGCTATGCCTTTTGCTTGTGAGCTAGGTGTTTGCAGATAAGCCAAAGCTAGGTACCATTGGGTTTGGGGCACAAATAGATGATCTCCTTGCGCGAGGACTGTTTCAAAAGCAGCGATTGCGGCGCTGGTATTTTTTCGAGCGAGATAGATATTGCCCAGATAAAAATCAACCCTCACTTGCTGTGAATCAATCTGGACTTGCTGCAAGACTGCCAATGCTTCGTCATACTGGCCTTTTTCATAGAGCAATAATCCGTTTATAGTCTGGTTTTGCTTGGAGGTATCCGAGTTCTGGCCGCGTAAGTTTAGATAGGTCGGATAAGGTTCAAATTCAGCAGCGGCCATCATCTCAATATCAGCCTTTGGTTGCAGACGCCCGATACCCCAGACAAACAAAATCAGCAAAGCAATTATCGCTACTGAGGTATAAGCCAGTAATGGAATTCGCCTAGACTTTGGGGCCTTTGCTTCCTGCTTAAGCTTAAATAATCCTTCTTCCAGTTTTTTTGCTACCGGATCATTGAGATAGCGGTCCATTTCCTCATGTTGATGCAGGATTTCTTGCCATGCAGGATTATTTGCTAGCTCCTTTTCAAAAGCTAAGCGTTCCGCTGGCGGCAACTGATCACTCAGGTAATCGTCTATCTTCTCAAATAAGATCTGTTCCTCCATCAAATTTTAATTCCTGATATCTAGGATCTTCTTGGACTAGCTTAAATAACATTTTTTTGCACATAAACTTCCGCTTTCGGGTATAGCCTTCGCTACTTAGCTTCATTTTTTGCTGTATTTCTTTGATTCCGGCTCCGCCGAACGCTAGGGTCAATAGGCTTTGGCAATCGAGTCCGAGCTTGCGAAACTTTTCTTTGTACAGATTTTGCCTGGCTCTCTCGTGAAGCGCTTCGGCAATATTGCTTTGTTCTGCTATTAATATCTCTGAAGCCTCAATTGTTACCCTGTCGTTCTTACGCAGTTGTTTGAACCACCAGTTGCGACAGATCGCATAAAGTAAAGTATAGAACTGACTCTTGAGTTCAAACTTTGGTTTGTTGACCATACGGTATAAACTCATTATCCCTTCTTGAAACACATCTTCAGCCTCAGAATCACTACCAGAATTTTTGAGTACGAAGTCTCTAATCCGAGGGAAGAATTGGGTATAGATCTCCTTCAAAACTTCCTGATTACCAGTTTTGAGCCCTTCTAAATATGCTTGATCCCGATTGGCTTTCGTCATTCTGTCTATTGAGCAAAGAAGAGCAGAATAGCTGGTCTTGGAAACTTTTCCCCAAGCTGAATTATCCTTTCTGCTGATACAAAAGTAAATTTTTTTTTTCAATCTAAGGGTAACAGCTCAGTGCATGAAGGTATTAAAGGGCATATCAAAGAAGGGCGGAAGCCGAAAAGCCCGAAGAGAGTAGGCCCCAAATCAACCTTATTGAAATGTTAAAACGATTTTACTTATTGAGTTTTGCGTTGGCTTTTATGAGCCTCGGTGCGGTGGCGCAGACTAGTCTTATTGAGGATTTTCAATATAATGACGGATGTAGTAATCCCCCTCACATTATTCGCGACAATAGTACCAATTGGACGTTTACTCTTACTGGATCAATTACAGGGATTGGTGCATTGAACTTAGCCAATAATTTTGATTTTCGTCGAGAAGTCACGTTTAGCTTCTTCCGTACCAATACGGGAGTAAATACACTTGAAGGAACCTATATTATATCTGAAGCAAAAATAAATAGCCTAAGCGGTACTTTCAGTTTCGGTACAGATAATATGCCAGATCTTCCCACTGGGGACTATGAAGTTGAGATGCATGTTAAGTATAAAAATGGTAACAACGTTTCCAGTGGCAATCTTTTTATGGCGGTCCAAGAAAATGGAAATCAAAGCTGTGCTTCACAAAGTTTTTCAAATAATGGAGAAGTAGAATGTGATTTGGGCCGTATTGCATGTTTTAGTTATCAAGCATGCCATGAACTCGGCCTTAGTACCAACAAATTTGGTACTACCGTTAATCTAAGTATTGCTGGTGGTACGGGACCTTTTATTATCGAATGGTTTATTACAGAAAATAAAACTGGCTCTCTTCCAAGTCCAACTCCTGCCCAAACGGGTACTACTATTGTAACTAAGCGTTGCGGTAACTGGAGTTACTCTGTAAGGGTAACAGATGTGACAACAGGTTGTGTGATGAAAATTATTAGAGACTTTTATCGACCATGCTTCCAAACTGTCAAAGTTAAAGGCAATCGAATGGCCTCAACGGAGCTTCAGTTTGATTTATTCCCTAATCCAGTCAGCAATGACTTAGTAAGAGTCAATTATGAGCTTCCAAGTAATACTGCTCAGGCACAATTGCTTGTTCACAACCTGCAAGGACAAGTTGTCAAAACGATCGTGCTTGATCCGTTAAGTACAGAAATGAAAATCAAAGTAGAAGGTCTTGCCAATGGCCTCTATATCGCAAGTATCGTTTCGGATGGTCAGAGAATTGCTAATGAGCGAATGGTGATTAGTAGATAATTCCAATCGAGTCTTTGAAAAAATGTGGCGGCATCCTTTCACTATATCAGTGAGTAGGGTGCCGTTTTTACGATTTTGGAAACAACTTATTTAGGAAAAGTATTCTTATTTCAGAAAATTGCTCAAGTTCGAAATAATAATCACTATGATGTTAGTGCGATTGACAAGCTGTTATATAATCATTGGACTGTTGTTGACGCCGCTGGAATTATGGAGTCAAGAGGACAACTTTCGCTATGGAAAGCAGCTACTTGAGGAAGGAGAGGCGCTCGAATATTTTTTCAAGTATGAAGAAGCGCTGCCTTTGTATGAGCAAGCCGCAGATTGCTTCTCCGAAATTGATTCCTTACGCCTTGAGAGCTATTCTCTTGAGTCTCTAGGGAATATACAGATCGAGTTGGGAGTTTATCATTTAGCTAAGGTCTCTTTTGAAGAAGCTTTGTTGATTGCACAAAAGGCTAATTATCAATTAGAAATAATCAGTGCAAAGGAGGGGCTAGCCAAACTACTCTATTATGATGGTGATGAAATCGAGTCGATTGCACGATTTAAAGAAGTGATCCCAGCAAGAGCCGCTCTATTGGGAGAATATGATATTGAGTTGGCTATCAACAACAATTATGTAGGGAGTATGTATGGCAATCGAGGAGACTATGAACTTGCATCCGCATACTTTACCAAAGGCTTAGAAATAAGGATTCATAATTTGGGCCCTGATAACAAATTATTGGCCTCTTCATACTACAATTTGGGCACTAGTTTTAGTATCCAAGGGGATTATAATCAAGCATTAGATTACTTTTCAAAGGCATTATACCTTGTGAAAAAACATCATGGAGAAGAAAACCTGCATCTGTTTAGTGTCTACAATGGGTTAGGCGCTGCTTATCTGGGATTGGGGCAACTCGACAAGGCCGAAACTCATCTCAAAAAGGCGGATCATATTGCTAAGAAAAAATTGGGTGCTGATAACCTACGCCGCCAATTTGTATTGATGAATTTTGCGGAACTTGCTAGAGCGAGGTTTCAACTGGATTCTACGATGATTTATCTCAATGAACGACTCGTTCTCCAGCAAAAACACCTACCCCCAGCACATCATAGTACGATTCTGACCCTCTCCAAGATGGGGCACATATATGCCGAAAACCAATACCCTCAAAAAGGTCTGGCGTTCTTGGAACAAGCAGAAAAACTGATTGAAATAGATCAGGAAGGAAGAGCTAATGATGAAAAAGCTAC
>JBGCFA010000217.1:0-10601 GCA_045106675.1 Bacteroidia bacterium | reverse complement strand
TTCGATTTCCTTTTGACGGACAGGGTGTTTTTGCAGGTACAGCAAGGTATCTTTTCCCGCTGCGGTTTCACCGAACACTCCCACATCTATCCAATCGGTCAGCGGTATTTCGGTTTCATTGCCGAGGCTATCAGCGCGGTATTTGACGGCTTCGGCACTGAGATGAACGGTGTATTGCCCATCCGAATTTTCGGTTATGGTTGCCTCCTTAGTCCGATTTTCAAATAGCGTGATTGTCTCAAACATATCAGTGATGAGATACTGCATGCTATCAGGCGTAATCGCGCGGAAGTATTTTAGCAAGTCTTCGGTATTGGGATAATGCCCTTGAGCTTTGTAGCTCCAATCTTGGTTAAAGCGTTGTAGTGCGGCATTGACGCTATCCTCTCCGACGTAGTCTTGGAAAGCATACATCACCAAAGAACCTTTGCGATAGTGGATGTAGTTTTGACCTTGCACCTCGATTAAGGGGCGTTCCTTTTTATTTTCACTGGCCCGACCTGAGAGGTAACGATCCAATTCAAAGGCCAAAAACTTTTGAATCATCTCCGCTGGAAACTCTTGCTTCATCACCATCAAAGCTGAATACTGAGACATCGTTTCTGAAATCATCGCATTGCCACGTACACCTGCTTCGGTTACTTGATGGCCCCACCATTGGTGCGCCATTTCGTGAGCCGTAACATAAAAAGGCATATCAATCGCATCTTCTTCGATCTCTTGGGTAAAGCCGATCCCTTCAGAGAAAGGGACTGTGTTGGCAAAAGATTGCGCAAAACTGGAATAGCGAGGAAATTCTAAAATGCGCATCTGTTGATACTGATAGGGAGAAAAGTGTTCGCTATAATAAGCCAGCGACTTTTTCATGCCTTTCATCATGCGGTCAAGATTGTATTCATGACCTTCATGATAGTATATCTCTAGATTGATGCCATTCCAATCCTCTTGGACCTTTTCATAACGGGCCGATAAGATGCTATAAAAGTTGACCATCGGTTGGTCCATCTTATAGTGAAAATAGCGGCGACCATCAGCTTCCCATTCTTTTTGTAGATAGCCGGGTGCAATCGCAATTTGCTCAGGACTGGTACTCACTTCTACTTCAAAACGGATATAATCGGCATCATCGCCAAATAGATTTTGAGCTAATCCGCGAGGATCATTGCGTGGTAATTGGGGTTCTTTGATCTCGAGGTCATACTCCTTACGATCATCATCACTACTTAGCTCAAAGCCATCATTATAACCAAGAGAGGGAAAATAGCCGCTATTGAAAAAGGTGCCATTAAATACAACCTCATTGTTAGCATTGCTTTCAACAAAGCCTTTGCTATCATAGAGCAACTTAAAATCCATTTTCACGCTATCGCCTGGAATCAAGCGTTCTGCGAAGCTGTAAATGAAATAATCGAAATCATCATAAGCCTCTCGAATGGTAGCCTCGCGGTCAAAACGAAGATAATCCAAAACTAAACCGCCTTGACTAGCAAGTTGAATATGAATATCTGAGATCGCCTCATCACTCATGTTTTTGAGATAGTAAAAGCCTTCAGCCTCAAAATCACGTTGCTCAGGATAAATAGCGACTTTGAGATTGGTCTCTACAATTTTGGGCTGCACGACTTCAGCATATTGCAGCATCTCTTTTTCATAGCGTGCCTGTAACTCCTTTTGTTGATCAGAAGTACGATACTCATTAAGTACGTTAGTGTTATAATAAACGAAGCAACCAGAACCGACAAAGAGCATTAACGCTACTGCAGAACCCATAATCGCTGGTCGGGTATAGCGATAACGAGCCAATTTGAGCCTTGTCTTCATCAGTACATCCGTTCCACGCTGGGAAAACAAAAGGGTAACCACCATCAAGATGGACGCCATCCCAAACCAATACAACTGAAACCAATTGAAAGGATTGACATAATGCCCGTATTGGTTCATATCAGAATAGCTACCCAAGCCTCCACTGGCGTAGTTAAACATATTATGCTCAAGGCCAATCTCACTCAGCACAAAGGCATTGACGATGAAGAAGAGGATCATTACTGCATGACCAACAAACTTTTGATTGACGAGCGTATGGACAAAAAAGCCTAAAGCCGTAAAAAGAATCAAAAAGAAGAAAGTCTCGCTAAACATATAGCGGAAGTATAGACCCAACTCAATCTCGGGATAGCCTTTAAAGATTTGAATCAATATTCCAGCGACGATCAAGCTCAGGATCATCACAACATGGATCATCGTAAAACCTAAAAACTTGGCGCTAAGCGTAACCCAATTGGGTGTAGGCGTCGCGTCAAATATCTGCTGGAAGCGAACGTCTCGTTCTCGCCAAAGCAACTCCCCAGTATAAAACACGATGATGATGATAAAGAAGAGATTGAAACTTTGCATCAACTCCAATACCAAACCTGTACTAGCATAGACAGGAGTACCATATACGCTATTGAAAAAGACGGCATTGACTCCCATGATCACCATGCCTGCACCAGCAATGGCAATAAAAGGAACAGACTTAAATATCTCGGTAAAGTATAAGCGGGCTAAGCCCCAAATTTGTTGCAATCGTAAGCCAAAGCCGCTGGAGAGAATAATTGGACTTTCGTGAAGCGTAAACTTGGGCATGTCGAGTGCTGGAGCAGCAGTTTTCGTAGCTTTCTTCTTTTTACGGCTGGTAGATACAACTTCCATTTTGTAGCCAAAGTAGGTTGCCGCCAAGGCGAACGCTCCTACTGCTAACCAGATCAGACGGTTGAAAAGCACCAAACCCTCCATCGCATATACTTGACTATTTTTTTGAGCGATAGTCCAGTATTGAGAAGTGATATTAGATGTATTTAGCCCAAAGGGATCCATTAATGCAACAAGACTACGGTTTTCGAGATCTTCACCCAACAGCCCATCGGCAAGCAAATACACCATTAAGAGCAAAATCCCTTGCATAAACACAAAGAGTAGATTGCGACTCAAAGCGCCCCCCATAAAGAAGAGCGCGCTCCCGATTAAAACGTTCGGCAAGACGAAAACCAAAAAAGGACTGATATGATGCCATAGGTTGAAGGCAAGAAAATCTTCATGTCCAGTCTTGATCAAACTGCCCGTAATCAAGCCAAAAAGAATTCCAGAGAACACCAATAAGGTGATCAGTAATGAACCGATATAGCGACCAAAAAGATATTGACCTTTGCTCAGAATCGTCGTAAAGAGCATGGATTCAGTTTTATGCTCGCGGTCGCGAACGATAGGTACTCCCATCAAGCCAGACATCAAAAAGAATCCGGGCAATACGGAGAGGATCAAGCTAATCTGCGCTAAGGCTACAGGCGCATTTTCTTTGATTTGACCTGTGCCGCCACCGACGGAGAGACCGTCCCAAGCGAGGGCAAGGCAGGCCATCAAAAAGAGGATGCCAAAATATAGCCAAGTCGCAGGTCGTTTGAGTCGATATTGTAACTCAAACTTTATAACGTTTGTAATCATGAGATTCAGGATTTAAGATACAGCACGAAACGACTAAACATGAGATAATTGTGGGTTAGCCTTGAGTTTGCCAGTGATGTAGGAGAAATACACATCCTCTAAATCGGGCTGTACGGCTTCCATTGTTTCATCAGGAGCGACTTCGCTGTATATGTGAATCTGCGGTTGACCTGCAATCAGTTTTTCGGATATCACCTCGAAGCGTTGTTTATAGCCATCTAATTCATCTTTGGGCACACGCTTTTTCCAGACTTTGCCTTCGAGTAGTTTGATCGTTTCGAGCGGATTGCCTTGCATCAAGATTTGGCCTTGATTGATAATCGCCATCTCCGAACAAAGCTCTTTTACGTCTTCTACGATATGGGTGGATAGGATCACAATCGCTTCCTGCCCTAATTCACTGAGGAGATTGAGAAAACGGTTACGCTCGGCAGGGTCGAGTCCAGCAGTCGGTTCATCGACGATGATGAGACTAGGATTAGCCAAAAGCGCCTGCGCAATACCAAAGCGTTGGCGCATACCACCAGAGTAACCACTAAGGTTTTTGCGGCGATGGGAATAAAGATTCGTCTTGACCAAAAGGCTTTCGACGATTTCTTTGCGTTGCTTCTTATTTCCAATTCCCTTGAGTACCGCGAGATGATCTAATAAGGTTTCAGCGTTGATTCGTGGATAGACACCGAACTCTTGGGGTAGATACCCAAGTCGTTTGCGGATTTCCTCCGGCTGACGCAAGACATCAAACTCCATAAACTGTACATTACCACTTGTGGGTTGCTGTAAAGTAGAGAGAATACGCATGAGCGTCGATTTACCAGCACCATTGGGGCCTAATAAACCAAACATTCCTTTTTTCAAGGTAAGAGAGACGCTTTTTAGGGCTTCTACCCCATTGGGATAGGTTTGGGAGAGGTTTTCAATTCTTAATTCCATAATCATAGCAAATGGAGATGGGTTCCAGTTTATTATGATAAGTATCAAGTCTTGTCGAAGCAAAAGCAATCGACCACTTTAGGCTTAGGCTCTACCAATTCCGGTATTTGTTAGGATTATGGGTTTCCAAACATCCATGCTGTCGAAATAAAGAAAGCCGAAGATCGGTCTCGTAAGATCGATTTACCCGCAGCTAATTGAGTTCCAGATTGATAACGTAGGCTAGCAAACCAATGTGGACCCTTTATGCCGACGCCAAGACGGAAAGTATAGCCTGCCCGAGCTAAGCTATTTTCATCGATCAGTGCTTTCGTTTCAGAGGCAAAAGCCTCATTTTCTCGATAGCGACTCCTTCGAAGAACGTTAGAGTCTAGTCTTGCGAGATTAAGATTCACCCCAGCTAGGGCAAAAGGTTTGACATTGCCAATCGGCAAATTATAACGCAACTCTAAGGGCATTTCGAGAATTCTCCCTTGATATTTGTAGTTAAATATATCGTAAATCCCCTGCTCAATATTACCGGAAATTTCTTCATACTGCGTGCTGCCGCTTTGTGTAATCTCTCGTATAGTCGCACCGGTAAATATTGAAATCTGATCATTGCCTCGTTTTAAGGTTAGTTCAATCCCTAATCCTAGCGCAACACCATATTGGGTTTGTCCAGCAGCTTCATTATACCAATAAGCGCCTGAGCCGACAAAATCGCTACTCTCTTGAAAGCCTTCTATCAGTGGTCCAATTTGCACTGCGACTGCTTTGGTATGTGGAAACTCATAATAAGGCGCGCTACCATATATACATTCGTGATAATCTCGAAAAAACCGTCTCAATTGGGTTGGAGACAAATGGACACGCGCGATTCTTTCATAGGATGCAGGACATTTTTGCATCAACTCTGCCAAGACCGCCTTATACTTTTCGTGTGCGACGGAGTAAGTGCCCCTAGCATAGATTGTCCCAGCATCATAATATTCAAAAGTCAAGCTAAGCAACGGTTTAATACCCGAAACAGGATTACTAGCATACAGCAGTTCTCTTCCATCAGTTGTGGTATAGCGATAGAGCGACATCTCACCATGAATCAATACTGCCACAAAGCCCAAGACAGTATCTCTATGTGGGATAAAGAGAGGATCAGAGAGAGTTACTTGAGGATGAAAATCTTCGATAACGCTAAGTTCTGCTCTTATATACCTCTCTCCTCCAATCTCATAGCTGAGCAAGTCGGATGGTCTAAAATTCAGGACATCAGCTTTCCCCTGAGGTAAAAACATCACTTGAGCAGATTTTTCTCTCTCCCCAAAATTCATCAATTGGCCTTGCAGTGTATCTCTATCGATCGTAACCACATAGCCAGCTTTGTAGACGCGTTGCGCGAAGCAAAAAGAACCAAACCCCACTATACAAAGCAAAAAGATGCTACTAATTTTCAAAGATTGTATCACAGTTATAAGGTGCTGAAAGTAAAATAGTGTATGGCCTAAATAACAAAAAAAACCGGCTCCATTAAAAGAAGCCGGCTTATCGCTGTTAGGGATAAAGTACAAACACTGTCGCACTTTCCTTTAGGTACAAATTGATTATTAGTTGCAAGTACGGAACTATTTGAGACCGAAAAATAACAGCTTGGCGGAAAATCTTACATGTCTAAAGCATCCTTATCCAACCAACATAACTTAAGCCCCTGATAATCAATTAATAAAAAGGACCACTCTGCGTATTGTTGCTCACAGGACAGTTGGCCCAACAATTTATCAAGCGGAAGAGAATATCCCCCTTCTAAGCCAATGGAGAATGTCGAAGAAATTTCTTGGGTCTTGGCAATTCAAATTGGACATTCGATACGCCCAAGCGTTCCGCGAAGCGGGCATAAAAGGATCGAACTAGATGAGCAAGAAACCAATCAGTAGCTCAAAGACCATTTTGTTTTTTTGGTACAGATTTTTGTCCTGCTTGACTGACTTCTAAAAAGTAAACGCCACTTTTTAAATCGCTGAAAGTGTGCGTTTCATGATTGTGCTTTTTAAAACGAAAAAGTGCCACTCTCCAACTTAGCGGACAAGGTATTTCCCTTCCCCCGAAAACGCTAAAACCAAAACAGGGATACGAACGTCATGTTCATATCCCTGTCAGTAGTTTTCTACCTACTAAATACTCTCTACTTAATACTTAGAAAGCATAAGCATTTTGCTCGATCATCACTCCAGCTACTTCGCGTCGTAGACTCCGCGTATTGATCAAAGGAGCTTTGCAGAGATAACGTAGGCTTTTGAGGATCATCGCGACTTCCGCCTCTCCGGCGAACGCTAAAAGTCCTTCTTTACCAGCAGCTAAAACTTTCTCAGCAGCTTCAAAAACATATACTTTCGTCATCGCAATCTGAGAAGCACAAGCCTCTGCACCATCACGACCAATCAATTTTTGGGTTCTTAGTAAGACGGATTCGGCGATATAAGTTTCGATGACCATATCAGCAATCGCCATCAAGACTTCTTGTTCCTCTTTGAGGGCCGAGCCTATGTCTTGGGCGGCCTTGCCTAACACCATCAATACTGCTTTTTTGAGGTTTTCGACCGTCGCAGCTTCTGCCGCAAGCGGATCATCACCACTAGCCTCTTCGGCTCCACCACCGCTCATCAAGGCCTTAGCTACCGCCATTGCAGCATTAAATAAATCCAAACGTCCACCCATTGCTCTTTTGAGCAACATATCGACGATGAGCATACGGTTAATCTCATTGGTACCTTCATAGATACGACAGATACGCGCATCGCGATAGGCGCGTTCCATCGGAGCATCAGCCGAAAAGCCCATTCCACCATAAGTTTGTAAGCCTTCATCAACGACATAGGCCAATACTTCGGAGCTATGCACCTTCATGATAGCACATTCGATGGCAAACTCTTCTAAGCCTTTAAGTTGAGCTTCTTCTTTGCTCATACCCGCATCGATATTGGCGTTTACACGATCTTCGATATCCTGACCTGCACGATAATTCGCAGATTCAGAAGCATAAGTCCGTATTGCCATATTGCCAAGCTTATGCTGGATCGCGCCAAAGCTGGAGATAGAGGAACCAAACTGCTTACGCTCATTGGCATAGTTGACTGCAAGAGCAGCTACTGTTTTAGCTCCACCAACACAGCCCACACCTAGTTTGATACGACCTATATTGAGAATATTAACCGCGATCTTAAATCCGCGCCCACGATCATAAAGCATATTTTCGACAGGTACAGGAGTTTCATTGAAAAAAACCTGACGAGTCGAAGAACCTTTGATACCGAGTTTCTTTTCTTCATCATTCATCGTGATGCCCGCATAGTCGCGCTCTACGATAAAGGCCGAAAGCGTCTTATCATCATCTATCTTGGCAAAAACGATCATTACCTGTGCAAAACCAGCATTAGAAATCCACATTTTCTGACCTGTGATCAGATAGTGAGTTCCCGCCTCGTTGAGGACGGCTTTGGTCTTGCCAGAATTGGCATCAGAACCCGCATCAGGCTCAGTGAGACAGTAACAAGCTTTCCATTCACCAGTACCTAGTTTAGGAAGATACTTAGCCTTTTGCGCTTCATTGCCGTAGTATTGAATCGGCAAAGTGCCAATACCTGTATGAGCACCGTGAGCCGTAGAAAACGAACCCGTACCACCTATTCCTTCTGCAATCAGCATCGAGGTATTAAAGCTCATTCCCAGACCACCGTATTCCTCAGGCATGGTTACCGAAAGTAGGCCCATTTCGCCCGCCTTATCCAATAGACTCGCCATAAAACCGTCTTCCATGCCATCCATCCGATCGATATGAGGCGTCACCTCTTGGGCGGCAAACTCATAGCAAGCCTGCAGCATCATTTCTTGTTCTTCGCTGAAATCTTCAGGACTAAAAGTATTCTGTGCGGGTGTCTTGCGGATCAAAAATTCTCCCCCACGTATAGCTTCTTGAGTTGGATTCATATATCTTATTGTTGAATTCTGAGTCCCTAATATAATAAATAGTATGCTTGCATAACAAATTATACTATTGAGGATTCCTTACCTTTGCGGCATGAAAATATTGCTCGTCGAAGCATTTTATGGTGGCTCACATCAACTCTGGGCTGATGGTTTTCAGCAAAATAGCCAGCATGAGGTGCAAATCCTGCATTTACCGGCTCGACATTGGAAATGGCGCATGCATGGGGGGGCGATACAGCTTTCCCGGCAATGGAAAGAAATGAATTTTGAGCCTGATGTGATTTTAGTCACCGATATGCTCGATTTAAATCTGTTTCTTTCGCTCAGTCGTTCGTGGCACAAATCAGTGCCCATCGTTCTTTATATGCACGAAAACCAGCTCACTTATCCCTGGTCTCCTGAAGATGAAGACGTTCCCCAAAGGCGGGATCGGCATTATGGTTTTATCAACTATGCCAGCGCCTTAGGAGCAGATGAGATTTGGTTCAACTCGGCCTATCATAAGCGCTCTTTTATAGAAGCCTTACCCCACTTTTTACGGGTGTTTCCAGATTATCGTGAACCGACTACGATACAGGAGATACAGCGCAAAAGCAAAGTTTTGGAAGTAGGTATTATCCCTCCGCCCTTTGCTCCTAGCCCTAAAAACAAACATCAATTACCGACGCTCGTTTGGAATCATCGTTGGGAGTATGACAAAGGGCCGGAACCATTTTTCGAAACGCTTTTTGAGTTAGCAGATCAAGGGATTGGCTTTGAGTTGATCGTATTGGGAGAAGCTTATGGTCGCAAGCCGGAGATATTTGCGAAGGCCAAGGAGCGCCTAGGCGAACGCATCCTCCATTGGGGATTTGCTGAGAGTCGTACCGATTATTGGGATTACTTACAACGAGCCGATATTGCTCCCACCACTGCTTGGCATGACTTCTTTGGCATCAGTGTGGTGGAGGCTATGGCCGCAGGTTGTTATCCTCTTTTACCCAATCGTCTGGCTTATCCGGAGCATGTGCCTGCACATTGTCTTTATGAGGAGGATTCCTTCGGAGAACGCTTGGCCGATTTGATCAAGAGAATCGATTGGGTTAGAGAACAACAGCCTCAAGAGTGGGCGGAGAAATACCATTGGCAAGAGATGGCGCCAAAATATGACCGTCGGCTGGCGATGATCGCGAATGGCGAACATCTAGAGACTGGCGACTTTAAGCATTGGCATTAACCCTAAGTAATAAGTCAGAACAAGAAATAAGTATCTAAGAAAGATATACACGTCCTCAAAGGACTTTCATATATGGCAGACACAAATGTAAAACCGCCCCGCAGCGCAATAGCTAATATCTTGAGTATGCGTTGTCCACGTTGTAGAACGGGCAAACTCTTTGTCAAAAAAAATCCTTACGACCTACGCCATACCCTCAAAATGCCAGAGAGTGGTTGTCCTCATTGTAGTCAGGATTACCGCATTGAGCCCGGCTTTTACTTCGGAGCCACTTATGTGAGTTATGGTCTCAACATCGCCCTATTGGTCGCGGTGGGAGTAGCGATTTCGGTCCTTTCTACCCTTACTTTTTGGAACTTCACCATTACGTGGATCGGCATGGCAGTGCTTTTGACGCCATTGATGGCTAGACTTGCCCGCACAATTTGGATACATTCTTTTGTCAAATACATGAGCGAGGAAGAACGAATTGCCAACCCAGCAGCACTAAGAGGAAAATAAGCGTGGGAATGTCCAATGTCGAAATGCCTATTGAAATTGGACATTCGATATGCCCAAGCGTTCTGCGAAGCAAGGGGAAGCTCACACTTGGAAATTGAAATTCGACATTCGATATTGCAGGAATGATTGATTTTCAAGCTGGACAGACGCTATTATTTAACAAGCCCAAAGGCTGGACTTCATTTGATGTAGTCAAAAAAGTGCGAAGCACGATACGTATCAAGAAGGTAGGCCATGCTGGAACGCTTGATCCTTTGGCCACGGGCCTCTTGATACTCTGTACGGGTAAGCACACTAAACAGATCCAAGCCATCCAAGACGCCGAAAAAGAATACGAAACGATCTTCAAGCTAGGCGCAACCACCGCTTCTTATGACGCGGAGTTGCCGGAGGAAAATCTACAAGATGCTAGTCATATCACCCGAGAAGCTATCGAAGCAGCTTTGCAAAATTTTCGTGGGGACATCACTCAAATTCCGCCAATCTATTCTGCAGTCAAGGTGGATGGGAA
>JBGCFA010000216.1:0-7640 GCA_045106675.1 Bacteroidia bacterium | reverse complement strand
GAAGAGTATCAAGCAGGACAGTTTAAATTTGCTGATAATACCACCGGCACTGTCGATGAGTTTGTCGGCTATTGGGAATCTCCTACTCAAGTTCCCGAAGGCATGGTGATGGCGATCAGTGAAACCGCCCCCAATGTATTTAACATTAGTTGTAATCATAGTGGTTGGTTTACCTTTGGGGTCGATTGTGGCAGCTTCACAGTAGTATCGGGTGATTTTGACATCAATCAAGAGCAAGAGTTATATCTCTATAGCGACAATGATCTTGATCCGGGCAATGGCATTACACAGATGCATTGCGCCCTCTATGTCAACTTTGCTGGCAATAAAGCCTTTCCTCCCGCCAATAATCCCGGTACGGTAACCGGAGATTGGCCCTATACTTTCCATGTCGATAGCCTACCCGATGTAGCCAATCCTGCCAAACGATTTTTGAATGTTCAGCAGAATGGACGATTTTCCAATCATTTCCGTGTGCCCTTGCAGCGAGAAGAAAAGTGGGACACCAATGACGCCTTTCTCGATATTACCAAACTCGATACCGCACGTTTTTTGGAGATCCATTTGGAGCTCTGCTTTTTTTCAACTGATGTTGATGGCGATCTTATCTGTGATTATGATCCTCAAAACGTAGGATGGTATAAGCCTGATAACTGCCCCAATACCCCCAATCCTGATCAAGCTGATACAGATGGTGATGGTATAGGAGATGCTTGCGACACTTGTAATCCTCCCCTAATCACCAATATGCCAAGCAATATCACGCTCAATAGTGATCCTAATAGCTGTGGGGCTAATGTCAGTTGGGTGCTACCCACGATAGCGGGAGATTGTAGCGGCTTCAATAGTGGTAGCACGCATAATTCTGGAGCCTTTTTTCCAGTGGGATCAACTACCGTTACTTATACGGCCAGTGATGCCGTGGGAGGGAGTGTCAGTCAATCTTTTGTGATCACTGTGATAGATGTTACTCCTCCAGTATTTAACAACCTAAGCAATATAAGCTTTTCAGTAAATCTTGATCAGAATGGGATAAATAATGATATGAGTAGCCTTATTGCTTCTCTTATCAATAATTATATTAGCGACAATTGTGGCCCTGTTTCCGCTAGCCTTTCTCCCAATTCCTTTGATTGCTCTGACGTCGGAAACCAAACGGTTGTCCTTACCGCAACGGATCAATCAGGGCTCAGCAGCAGTACTAACTTGAACTTTCAAATCAGTGATGTAACTCCTCCTACTGCCGTTGCTCTCAGCGGATTTACTGCAGGAGTTCAAGCAAACGGCTTTACCGGAGATCTGAACCTATCTGCTTCCTTCCTCGGCTTCTATAGTACCGACAATTGCGGGATTGCCTTATATAGCATGAGCCCGAGTATTTTTAGTTGTGCAGACATCGGCAATCCTATGGTTGTTTTGACCGTTACGGACAATGCTGGGAATACAGACACGGCTCAAGTCAGGATCAAAATTTTTGATGCTCAGTCGCCAACAATAAATGGGGTAGTTCCCTTCATCGAAATTTGTGAAGGAGAAGCATTTAGCTATCCGATGCCAACGGCATCAGATAATTGTGCCAATCCTACCGTCGTTTGTACGCGCTCAGATGGGCTTGCAGTCAATGATCCATATCCAGTAGGGCAAACCACCGTATCCTGTTATGCCGAGGATGCTTCTGGTATGAAATCCGGTACCCAATCCACTATCATTACCGTTTGGGCAAGCCCAAGCCTAAGTCTTTCTGCCAGTAAGGATGTAGTGTATTATGGTTATCCCCCTGAGGGAACGACCACCATCAGTCCGAGCATCGCAAGCGGTACGGGTCCATTTACTTATGCTTGGAGCAATGGCGCGACTACGCCCTCCATCACCGTTTCTCCCCAGACTTCTAGTATTTACACTTTGACCATTACCGATGCCAATGGCTGTAGTGTCAATGAAACCATCGAAATCTGTGTGATAGACGTTAGATGTGGCAATGGCAATAATGCCAAAGTGGAGATGTGCCGCAAAGGCAAAACCAAGTGCGTATCTATCAATGCGGTCCCTACCCAACTATCCAATGGAGCACAATTAGGCGCATGTGGATCACTAGCGAACTGTGGCAATCTATCGGCCAGACAAAATTTGTCTCAAAGCCTCAATACGATCAATGCCTTCCCTAATCCTTCTTCTGAGCTGATGACCATAGAGTTGAGTCTCGCCAAAAGTGAGTCCAGTAGAGTAGAAGTCTACAATATGGAAGGAAAACTGATGCGTGAACTCTATCGAGGTGGCTTAGCTGCCAACGAAGTCCACCGTTTGAAGCTCGATGTTAGCGAGTGGAGCGAAGGGATTTACATCCTAAGAGTGATTACTCCATCAGTAATCATGCATGAAAAGATATTTGTGAAATAAACGCCCTACTGCACCTGCTGTAGGATTGATGCCCCCCGATTTGATTTGGGGGGCTTTTTCTTTATTCCGGCAGTAGCCGAACGATCAAACCAGGCCCTTCGGTAGCAAGATAGATATAACCATCAGGTGCTTGACGTACACAACGTACGCGACCGAGGCCCTCTAATAAAACTTCCTGATGGGTAACTTTATTGCCGTCCAGCTCAAGACGCTTGAGGTAGCGAAATTTGAGTGAGCCAACCAGCAAATTACCTTTCCAGTCTGGATACATATCGCTTTCTACAAAGTCCATCCCACAAGGCGCAATCGAAGGCACCCAATAGGTAACGGGTTGTTCCATACCCACCTTCGCGGTATCCTCAGTTAGAATCGAACCATCATAGTTGATCCCAAAACTGATCGCAGGCCAGCCATAGTTTTTCCCCGCTCTAACAATATTGACTTCGTCGCCTCCTTGGGGGCCATGCTCATGTTCCCAAATTTCACCCGTAGTCGGATGCAAAGCTAAACCTTGCGGATTGCGGTGGCCATAGGAATACATCTGCTCCCATACGCCTTCTTCACCGACAAAGGGATTATCCTTGGGAGTAGAACCATCGTCATGCATACGATAGACTCGGCCACGAGAAGACGTTAAGGTTTGCACTTCATCACGCCCGCCACGATCTCCGACTGATAGGTATAAATATCCTTCTCGATCAAATTCGATACGACCCGCAAAGTGCTGCCCTTTTTTATAATTGGGGAGTGCCTTGAAGATTTCTTCAGCTTCGACTAAAGCATGATCGACTAATTTAGCCCTTAATAGAGCAGTGTTTTGCCCGTTTCCAGCGCCAGGTTCTCCTTTCTTGGCAGGAGAAGCATAGCTTAGGTAGAGCCAGCCATTGTCTGCATAATTGGGGTGCAATTCGATATCAAGTAAGCCGCCTTGACCTTTGACTTTGATTTCGGGTAGTCCCGCGATCGGATCAGGATGGAGTTTACCCTTGCTATACAGCCTTAACTCTCCTCCTTTTTCGGTAAAGAGCATATCTCCATTGGGTAGCCAAGTCATACTCCAGGGATTGGTGAGTCCACTGAGTACGGTATCAACGGTGAAGCTTTGTTTTTCACTTTGTTGAACGCCAGAAAAGTTAGGCTCAGACGTCCAATTGAGCTGGGCACACGCCAACAGACTCAACAATAAGAGGCCAGAAAATGTCAATTTCATTGTGAAGCTATTTTATCACAAGTTAACAACAAATTCTGACCAAATTTTGAAGGGGATACTTAGGCTTCAGGGATCGCCAATAAAGGTGTCCGCGTCTGATAAGCCATTGCCTTGGTTTTACTAGGGTGAAAGAGACGATCCAATAAGCTTCGTTTTTGGGGACACATAGCCAATATCTCTGCTCCCGTATAGTTGAGCAATTCCGCTAAGGCTTCTTTTAACTCGTAATGTGGCACAAATTTGAAGCTGAGTTTTGGATAAGGAATCTGCGCTCTGACCACTGCCTCAAAGCTTTCCCAGCGTTCCACCGGAGGTGAACCATCTTCAACAAAAACGTGGGCGATTAAGACCTCTGCATCATAGCGTTCCGCAAGGCGGGTAATCCTACGCAAAGCCTCTATCTCAGATAGCTCGTAATTGGTCGCATAGACGATGCGATGTATCTCAGGCAGCTCCTCGGTTTCAGGAATCGCCAAAACAGGCACCTTTGAGCGTCCGATTACTTGGGCTGCTACGCTGCCTAAAAATACTTTTTTGAGTCCACTAGCACCTTTTGTACCCATCACAATCCAGTCTGTCCCATGTTTTTCAGCCGCGATTAGGATAGAAGGTACTGGGAAACCCATAGAGGTAATGCTTGTAATCACTAGCTCTGGATGATCCTTCAAAATGGTTTCTTTGATAGATTCAAGCTGTTGGAGTACGAGCGCTTCCTGTCTTTTAAACTCCTCTTCCCAAGCGTAAAAAGGCGCGTCCATAATCGGCGTTGGGACCGTATAAGCATGCATCAAGATGATACGGGCTTGAAGTTTTTTTGCAAAGGGCAAAACAAAACGAAGGGCATTGTTGGCCGGGGCAGAGAAGTCGGTGGGAAATAAGATCGCGTTAGCCATAAGTTGCTTTTTGGGAATCTAAGAGAGCTGGAGCTGGCAAGAAATGATCAAAAGCAGTTCCTATGATGACTTTGTGCCGAATACCCGATTTTGGACAGAAATATTATCTTAGTGTATGGACACTAGTAGACGGAAATTTATCGAAACGGCTGGATTAGCGGCCTTGGGACTTGGGGTGTATGCCTGCACACCTTCGGCCAAAGAAAAAGCTCAAACATCCTCCATGACGACAAAAACAACTAAACTCCCTAGCATCGGATTACAACTTTGGACAGTGCGTGAGGCAATCGAAAAAGACCTTCAAGGCACGCTCGATCAACTTGCGGAAATAGGCTTCAAAGGTGTAGAGACTGCTTTTTGGCCCGAAGAGATTAGTTTGCAGACTGCCGCCGAGGCGATGAAACAGGCGGGACTTCAAGCTTTTAGTATCCATTGTGAATTACCGCTAGACGCGGAACGCCAAGACTCCTTTTTGGCTATGTCAGAAGCTTATGCATGTGATACTTTAGTCTGGCATGGTTGGCCAGAGGATCCTCGTTATGCAAGCCTCGATGGGCTCAAAGAGCTAGAAAGAGAATACTTGCAATGCGCTGAGTTTGCAGCCAAGCATGGAAAAGAGTTGGGCTTACACAATCATTGGTGGGAGTTTCGAGAGATTGCAGGGCAGACAGAGACGCCCTTCGAGCAACTCCTTGTTTCCCTCCCTGATGAGATATTTTTTGAGCTAGATACCTATTGGATCAAGGTAGCCGGCAAAGACCCTGCTGCGATGGTGCAAAAGTGGGCTTCGCGGGCAAAACTGCTCCATATCAAAGATGGTCCAGCCGTTCATGATCAAGCGATGACGGCAGTAGGCAAAGGAGTGCAGGATTTTCCCGCGATTACGGCTGCAGCCAAAGAAAATGTCGATTGGCTCATCGTCGAAATTGATGAGTGTGCTACCGATATGATGACAGCGGTTGAAGAGAGTTATCGCTATTTGAAAGATAATGGCATGGGGATCAATTAGGGAGTTGGGAAGCTCGGAAGCATTTTCGAACTCCCGTAATGTACCAGCTGTTTACAAACCGCTGGCTACGGCCTAAAACCTCTTTTTAATACCGACTTTGACCAAAACCCAGGAAAAAAATACATGAGTTGCGCTGCCCAATAGAAAAAGTACCAGCGTTTGCCAAAGGCTAAGGTCAAATAAAATGGCGCTAGTCAAGCTCACTCCAAAACTAGAATCGGTCTT
This sequence comes from Bacteroidia bacterium, assembly GCA_045106675.1. GTDB lineage: Bacteria > Bacteroidota > Bacteroidia > J057 > J057 > JBCAWW01. The sequence goes on along the minus strand of JBGCFA010000216.1, from coordinate 1,906 downwards.
GTCTAGGATCACAAACCATCCGGGTGTCTGGCCTGATTGTATCCCTTGGCGACGTTTGAGCCATGAATTGGGCAATTCACTGATCATATAGGCAAAGCCTAGCAGGCCTCCTATCCAGAGCGCTTCTATATCGCCAAAATATCCAAAACCAAGGTTCAAGGTCCAGCTTGCAAAGGCATTTAAGCAGATCAAAACGATAAAGCCTCGCCAAGTCTTATTGGTACCAAAGAGTGAGCTTGCGATGGGCACTGCAAGATTCGGGAAAGCATTTTTTTTGACCAATAATATGTGCCCAATATTAGAGAGGATCATCGCCAGCAGAATAAAGCCAAAATAAGCATGCATAGCTTTAGGGTTTGAGGATTTCTACCGTGCCTTCAGAACCATTGAGGCGTAAGCGATCGCCATTTTTGAATATCTGGGTGGCTGCTGGAATGCCTACCACCACAGGTATCCCTAACTCACGCCCCACAATTGCAGTGTGAGATAGTAAGGAGCCTTTTTCGCTGATCAAGCCCGCTGCTTGGGTCATCAAGAATACCCAAGCGGGGTCAGTCATACGTGAGACCAATATTTTGCCTTGGACTGCGATGTCCAAGGAGGGTTCGGTGATGACGATTGCTTCTGCTTCGACAGAACCTTTGGATACCGCGAGCCCTTGGTGTATGCCCGCTAGTGGAGTGATAGCTGTGCCCGGAGCGGTAAATTTGGGAAATGCTTGGCCTTCGTAGATGATCCTATCGGGGAGAGAGAGTTTTGCATACTCTTCGTATTGTGCTTTGCGCGATTGTATTTCTGCTTGCTTCGCAGAACGCTCATCTCCCTCACAAAATGCTTCCAACTCTGCCAAGTCTAAATAGAAAATGTCTTCTCTCTCCGCTATGTGTCCCTCTTTTTGCATACAATCTCCTATCGCTAGAAAAATATCTTTTACGGCTCCATACCCACGGGTACGGCATAGCCTCATGTTTTCTCGACTCTTGAGCCCATAGGCTGCCATTTTCCAAACTATCTGAAAAAGCCAGCGTTGCGGCGAACGCCAGGGTAGCTTACGCATCAGTTTAGCTTTTGCTTGATGGCTTATTTGAGTTTGCCGTTCTATAAATTCGGTCAGGCGAACTTTGGAACTAAGTTGATTTTGCAGTAATCGCAGCAAAAGGATAGGATTACTCCTCATAGAAGGGGTTTCTAACTTGAGCTCTGCTAAGGTGCGATCTCCAAATCGTTGGAGATGTATATCAAATTCTTCTTTGAAGACTGTAAAAGGTATTTCGTCTAAAGCGTTCAAAACCTGTCCCGCATCCTGTTGAAATAAAGCGTTCAGCGCGGCTGTGTCTAATATCTGATCCTTCAATCGGAGAACATTCAAAATAGCCTCCTCTGACTCTAAACCTCCCATACCGCAGAGTAGGTCGTTGGCAAACTCTTCTTTATCAGAAATTCCAAAACGTTTGACTAAGGCTTGCAGCCAACTAAAGGCTTTAAAAGCTAAAAAGTCATTGACCAATGTTAGGTACCACGGTTTGAAAAGGGCTTGACTAGATTGCTCATAGTGTTGCCATAAGGATTTTGCGTTTCCTCTGTGCTGCTCATATTGCTGCATGAAGGCATAATTCTCTGCAAAGAGTTTGAAGAATCGTCGATTGCCCGAACGATAATTTAGCACCAACCAAATGATCGAGAAAATGGTCTTGAGTTTATTGCGGAGGGAGAAATTGACCTTGTGTCGTTCGGTTTGTAGTAGTCCGACGGCCTTTTCCCAAGCATCGAGGGAGCTTTTGGAACTATAAACCAAAGCCATCATGCGATACCAATTGTCCAGTCGATAATAAACACGACCATATGCATGAGCTAGTAAATGAGATAATACCTCAGAGTATCTTTCGATTTTTTTATCACTTACCCA